>CAUCXP010000007.1 GCA_958446785.1 uncultured Collinsella sp.
ACGGCCCTGGGACTCGGTCTTGGGAACGCGCTGGACACGGTGTACGCCGGACTCAAACTTCATGACGGAGTAGACGCGGTCGCCCTCGACCTTGAACTCGATGGACTTAAAGCCGCCGGCCTCGCTGGGGCTGGAATCGAGCACGGTGGTCTTCCAGCCACGCGACTCGCAAAAGCGCTGATACATCTTGTACAGGTCGCCGGCGAAGATGGCCGCCTCGTCGCCACCGGCGGCGGAGCGAATCTCGACGATGGTGTTCTTGTCGTCGTTGGGGTCGCTCGGGATGAGCATGTACTTAATGTCTTCCTCGAGCTGGGGAAGCTTGGCCTCGTTTTCGGAGATGTCCATCTGGAGCATCTCCTTCTCATCGGCATCGGTAGTATCGTGGAGCATTTCCTTGGCAGCCTCGATGTCATCGAGCGCGCCGATGTACTCGCGCGAGGCGGCGATGAGGTCGGACTGGTGCGCGTACTCCTTGTTGAGACGCGTGAACTCCTTGATGTCGGAGGCAACGGCCGGGTCGGAAAGCTTCTTCTCGAGCTCCTCATAGGCCTTGATGATCTTTTCGAGCTTGTCGCGCATGGCGGGACTCCTTTATATGCGTGAAGGTGAAAATCGGCAGAATTGATGGGGCGCGGGGCGCCGATGCGGGGGTAAGCCCGGCTAGAACATGTCGATCTTCAGATACATGCGCATCCCTTCGCGTATGGGGTACATAGTTGCGGTCTAACCCATACATGATAGCGTGCGCAGGCATACCTGCATATAACCCGCACGGAATGCGACAAAGGGTCAGTCTCTTTCCTTGAATACAACTTCATCCGAACGCCTCCCGCATTCATCCGCACATATACGGATAAATTTGGGAATCCGATACCCTGAGGGCCGGATCGGCCGGCCCCGGGAGATCGGAGGACGCCATGTCCGGAAAGGGCGGGAAGGGCGCCGCGAGGGCGGTCCCGAGGACCCACGGCAGGCTCACCGGGTACGAGCGGGACACGGTCCAGAGGATGCTGAAGCGCAGGGTTCGCTCGGCCACTTCCTCGAGAGGTTCAAGGGCGTATCGACCCGCAGGCTCCACAGCTGCCTGATGTGGTTCAGATGGCTGCGCGAGGCCGCACGCGTCGGGGACAGGACGTCGCCCATGCGCGAGCAGCTCGACGACGGGCGCTACGAAAAGATCCGGAAGAAGATGATGGAGCCGGAGTACGAGTTCCATCTGGAGCCGGACGTGCAAACGGCGGGTTAACATAGTCTTTCACCAAAAAGGGCGAGCGGCCGCGCCCTGCGACCACCCGCCCTCAATCAAAGCCCTTCTCGGCCGCCGTAGCTACCGGTTCCGGCGCCGCAGGATAACGCCTGCGGCGATCAGCACCACCGCGCCGCCCGCGATGCCACCCAGGGCCATCGGCGACAAGCTGGTATCGCCCGTATACGGCAGACCCGGCTTCTCCTCCTTCGGCACCGGTGACTTGCTCGGCGGATTGGTGGGCGGCTCCGTCGGCGGGGTGGTCGGCGGCGTGTACGTGTTCTTGAACACCGGCGCCACGGCGCCGTCATAGGTTACCGTCGCCACCAGATGGCCCGCACCGTCGTCCGTCACCGTCACCGTTACCCGGTGCTCGGCCGCGTCGTACGTCACGTTCTTCTGACCGTCGTCCACCTCGGAGATGCTGTAGGCGTACGTTCCGGGCTTGTCGTACGAGATCGCCTCGAAGCCCACCGTGCCGTCCGCCGCGTTCTTTGCGGTCTGCAGCACCTTGCCGTCGGCATCCTTCAGCTGGAAGGAGAACTGCCCTTCCTTCAGGTCCTCGCCGCTCAGCACCTTGGAGGCCCCCAGCTTCACCTCAGTCGCGGCCGGCGCGTAACTGTTGCTGAACGCCACCGCATCCGCAGCCTTGCCGCCCTTGCTGTAGGCAACCTGCGCCTCCAGCGCGTGCGTCTCCGCATTCTCCGTCACCGTCACCGTCGCGGTAAAGACCGTCGTGTCGTAGGTGACGCCGTTCGCCGTCGCCCCTGCCCGCTCGGACACGGTGTAGACGTACGTCCCCACCTTGTCCAGCTGCAGCGGCGCGAAGCCGAACGTGCCGTCGGCGCCGTTCTGCACCGTCTGCACCACGTTACCGTCGGCGTCCTTCAGGTCGAAGAAGAACTCACCCTCGGCCAGGTCGCGGCCGGTCAGAGCCTTCGTTCCGGTAATCGTCGCCGTCGTTGCCGTCGGCGTGTAGGTGTTGGTGAAGGTCAGATCCGCAGCCGTCTTGTTCGCCGTCGCGGTCAGCTGGCCGCTGCCGTCATCGGTCACGTTCACCGTTACGTCCAGCACCGCATCGCTGTAAGTGATGGTGCCATCTTGGCCCGCAACCTCCTTCACCTGGTACGCATGCGAACCAGTTGCGGTGTACGAGATGGCCTTGAAGGTAAACGCTTTACCCACGTTCGTGGTCCGGTCGATCTCCTGCCCGGTGGCCACGTCAATCAGCGCGAATGTGAACTCGCCATCGGCGGGCGTCCGCGTGGTGGCCGGGTCGGCATTCTCAAGCACCTTGGTGCCAGAGATCTGGTAGGAGGTCTGACCCGGCTGGTAGCTGTTCGCAAACGTCATGGTATTGGGGGTGACGCCGTTCTCGGTGCCCTCGCTCGGTTTCACCGTAGAGCTCTCTACCACCAGCTTGCCGTCGTTGTTGTCCTTCACCACGTAGGTCAGGGTGTACGTCTTGCCGGTGTAGGTCACGCCCGGCACGCCCGGCGCGCCGTCCGTCGGCTGCACCTCACGGACCGTGAAGGGAAAGGTGCCCGCATGGTCGAAGGTCAGCTCGTTAAAGTAAACCTTGCCCTTGGCGTCGTTCTTCTGGGTCTGGAGCACCGTACCGTCAGACCCCACCAGCTCGAAGGCGAAGTCTCCCGCCTTTAGCTGATAGCTGCCGTCGTGCACGTCAACGCTCTTGGTGAGGGCGATCGCGCCGGAGTTCGTCGCCTTCGCCTTGTAGGTGTTGGTGAAGGTGGGCTTCGTGGCGTCCGCGCCGTCGTAGGCGACGCTCGCCTGCAGCGTGCCGGCATTGTCCACAACCGTCACCACGGCATGATGCACCGCGTCGTCGTAGGTCACGTAGGCCAGATCACCCTTCCGCTCCACGATAGTGTACTCGTACGTGCCCGGCTTCGCGTAGGAGAAGGCGTCGAAGTTAACACTTCCGTCCGCGCCGTTGGTCGCGGTCCGGACGGGCTTGGCCCCGGCAAGCTGCTCAGCAGTCATTTTGCCCTCGTACACATCGAAGGTGAACTCGCCGTCCTTGGGGACGATCGGCGTGTTGTCGTCCTTCTTCACATAGCTCTTCTGCGCACCGAGGGCCAGACCGGTCGCGGCCGGCTGGTAGGTGTTGGTGAAGGTATCCGAGCCGGATGCGCTCGTCACGATCGCCTTCGCATTCAGTGCTCCGTTCCCGCCGTCTGTGACCGTCACCGTATAGGTGAGGGCATGATTGTCATAGACCATGCCCGGCTCCGCGCCCGGCTGCTCCACGATGGTGTAGGTGAAGTCCTTGCTCGCGGCGCCGCCCAGGTCGGAGAGCTGGAACTCGCGCGTGAAGCAGACCTTGCCGTTTGCATCGTTCTTCGCGGTGGCGATCACGTTGCCGGCAGCGTCCTTCAGGTCGAAGGTGAACTCGCCGTCCGCAGGCTTCGTCGTGTGATCGAAGCCGTCCGCAACCTTGATGGTCTTGGTCGCCGTCAGCTCCACGGATCCCTTTGCGGTGTAGGTGTTGTTGAAGGTGGGAGCCGTAGCGGTACCGTCATAGGTGACGGTCACCTTCGTCTTGTTGTTGTCGTCCTGGTTCTGCTCTACCTTGACGTGGACCTTGACTTCCTTGGCGTCGTAGGCCACGCCGTCGACGGACTGGCCGGCCTTCTCCTCCTTGAGCGTGTAGTCGTACTCGCCCAGGTTCAGGCCCTTGACGGTCAGCTTGACCTTGCCATTCTTATCGTTGGTGCCGCGAGCGTCCTCATTGCCGTCCTGGTCGTACAAGCCGAAGGTGAACGCATCGGCCGTCAGGTCCTTGCCCGCGAGAACTTTCGTGGCCTCAACGGTGACGTCCGCCGTCGGCTTCGTGTTGGTGAAGGTCGGCACGGCCTTCTCACCGTCGTAGGTGACGGTCGCCTTCAGCTCGCCCTTTTCGTCGGTGACCTTGACGTGGACCTTCACGCCCTGCGCGTCGTAGACGACGGTCGAGTCGGCGCCCTTCACCTCCTTGATGGTGTAGTCGTGGTCGCCCGGCGTAGCGTAGTCGATGGCTGCAAAGGCGACCTTGCCGTCCTTCTCGTTTTGGACAGTCTGGACCACGCTGCCGTCCTTGTCGAGCAGCTGGAACGTGAAGTCACTCCCCGCGAGCTCACCGCCCGTGAAGCGCTTCGTCGCCTTGAGCGTTACCGAGGTCTCCTTCGGGCGGTACGTGTTCGTGAAGGTCTTGTCTCCACTCGTTACCTGCGGTGTGGCCGTCAGCGTACCGGCGCCATCGTCTGCGACCGTCACCGTATAGGTGAGGGTATGGTTGTCATAGACCATGCCGGCCTCCGCGCCCGGCTTCTCCGCGATGGTGTAGGCGAAGTCCTTGCTCGCGGCGCCGCCCAGGTCGGCGAGCTCGAAGTCGCGCGTGAACTTCACCGTGCCATCGGCCTCGTTCTTCGCGGTGTCGAGCACCTTGCCGTCGGCGTCCTTCAGCTCGAACGTGTATTCGCCGCCCTTCAGCTTGGTGTCGTGCGTGAAGCCCGGCGCGACCGCAACGACCTTGGTCGCCGTCAGCTCCACGGATCCCTTTGCGGTGTAGGTGTTCGTGAAGGTGGGGGCATCGGCCTTGTCACCATCGTAGGCAACGGCGGCGTCCAGCTTGCCAGCTTTGTCCATGACCTTCACCGCGGCATGGTGCACCGCGTCGTCGAAGGTCACGTGGGACAGGTCGCCCTTCTTCTCCACGATGGTGTACTTGTACTCGCCGGCCTTGGTGTAGTTGATGGCCGGGAAGGTGACGGTGCCGTCCTCGCCGTTCTTGGCGCTCCGGATGGGTTGCTTGCCCTTCAGCTGCTCGGCCGTCAGATCGCCCTCGTACAGGTCGAAGGCGAACTCGCCGCCCTTGAGCGCAGCCGGCGTGCTGTCGGACTTCACATAGGCCTTCTTCGCCGCGAGCGTCACCGAGGTCTCGGCGGGCTGATACGTGTTCTTGAAGGTCGGGATATCGTTCTTGCCGTCGTAAGTGACGGTCGCCTTCGCCTTGTCGCCCTCCGCCTTCACCGAGACGTGAACCCTCACCTCCGTGGAATCGTAGGTGATGGTCGAATCGCTGCCAGCGACCTCCTTGAGCGTGTAGTCGTACTCGCCCAGGTTCAGGCCCTTGACGGTCAGCTTGACCTTGCCATTCTTATCGTTGGTGCCGCGAGCGTCCTCATTGCCGTCCTGGTCGTACAAGCCGAAGGTGAACGCATCGGCCGTCAGGTCCTTGCCCGCGAGAACTTTCGTGGCCTCAACGGTGACGTCCGCCGTCGGCTTCGTGTTGGTGAAGGTCGGCACGGCCTTCTCACCGTCGTAGGTGACGGTCGCCTTCAGCTCGCCCTTTTCGTCGGTGACCTTGACGTGGACCTTCACGCCCTGCGCGTCGTAGACGACGGTCGAGTCGGCGCCCTTCACCTCCTTGATGGTGTAGTCGTGGTCGCCCGGCGTAGCGTAGTCGATGGCTGCAAAGGCGACCTTGCCGTCCTTCTCGTTTTGGACAGTCTGGACCACGCTGCCGTCCTTGTCGAGCAGCTGGAACGTGAAGTCACTCCCCGCGAGCTCACCGCCCGTGAAGCGCTTCGTCGCCTTGAGCGTTACCGAGGTCTCCTTCGGGCGGTACGTGTTCGTGATCACCGCAATCTGATCGTCGATCACCTGAGATGTGGCGGTGCCATCATCCTTATAGATCTGCTCCATTTTGACGACTGGCTCGGTCAGATTTCCCTTGCCGTCATCCTTCACCGTTACGGTCACTTTGTATTCGGCGCTGGAGTAGCTGACACCGCCCAGCCAACTGGGATCGCTCTTGGCGGGCGTAGTCTCGGCAATGTAGTAGGTGTACTTGCCAGGCTTCTCATACTTAATCTCTCCGAAGCTAAATTCTTCGGCGCTCGTAACGGTCTTCTCGACCTGCTTCATGCCGGCCACGGGCGCTGCCGTGGCACCATCAGGCATCGGCGTTCCATCGGCGGCGCGCAGGCAAAGCTCGAAGCTGTCGGCGCTAGTCCACTCACGGCCGGTGAACTTCTTCTTCGCCTTGATGCCTGTGAGCGTCACCGAAGACTTCACGCTGTAGCTGTTGGTGAACACCAGCTTGTTGTCTTTGGCCACCGTGCCGTCGGAATTCTGCGGGGCAATCCTGCCCGAGATGCTATCGCCTTCTTCAGTCAGATTCTTGTCACCCTGCTTGCGGCCGGTCAGCTTATAGCCCGCGGGCATCTTGTCTGCGCCGGTCAGCTCCTGCACCGCGTACTGGTCACCCTCGGCGAGACCGTACACGCGGATCGTCTGGTCGGCCGTGATGGTCTGCTCGCGGCCGTTCTCGAGGTCGAACATTTTGCCGACCTGCTTCTCGCTTGCGGTCCCCGCGTTCTCAAACACCGCGGCCTTGTACGTCTTCCCCGCCGTCGTGGGCACGGTGAACTTGAAGGTGAACCCCGCGTCCGGTTTTCCCGTCAGGCCCGCTGGCACCATGACCTTCTTCATCACCTCGAGGCTCGCCTCGCGTTCGTTCGCCACGCGCACGCAGGTGGCGCCCGTAAACAGGGCGTTCAGATTCATGTCGCCCAGGTCGGCGCGGGCGCCCTTCGCATTAGTGTCACCAGACACGTCCTGCGTGATGCCCATACGTATCCAGCCCGTCTCGGTCTCCAGGCGGTAAGGTTCGTCCTTCTTGGTGGGCCCATACTGGTAGACACGTCCATTGGCGCCGTACTTAAGATGTACCTCATTCTCGCCGCCCTTGGCGTCATTGTTCCAGGAAAGATTGCCGTTGCCGTCGAGCGTCCCGTCGGACGTCTGGCGCTGGCCCTTGATCCACGTGAGCGTGTTGTCAATGTCGCCCTCTGCGCCAAACTGGCCCAGGCTCTTCATGAGCGAGCCCACGCCCACGAACGTCGAAACGCCGTCATCAACTGTACCAGCATCGGCGTGGACGCCGTAATCGTCCACAATCACCTTGATGAGCCTGTCATTAAGCAGGAAGCCATTGGGCGCCGAGACCTCCTTCAGGAAGTAGGTACCCTTCACGAGCGGCTCGCTACTGTCGCTCGTAGACGGGAATACGCCCGCCCCTTCGAGCTTGACCGGGTTGGCGACCGACCTCGTCGTCAGGGTGTCGTAGGGGGCCTGGTCGCCATCGAGCACGGCCTTGCCGTTCGCATCCGTAGTCACCTGGGTGGACTTGTAAAGGCCGAACTTCGCCCCGTCAACGGGCTTACCCTCGGTATCGGTCTTCTGCACGAACAGGCGATTCTGGATGTTCGTGACGAGCAGGCGCGTGGCGAACTGCCGCTTGAAGTTCGTGCCGTCTGCGATGTCGTCGCTGTACACGTGGACTGTGTTCTTAGGCGTCGCGTCGCCGATCGAGCTCGCCGTTGTGTGGTAGATGGCCACCGTGTACTCGGCATCCTTGCGGGCATCACCGCTCAGCAGGTAGTAGTACTTGGAGATGTCACCGGGCAGATTTTGAATCTCTACCTGGTACTGGCCGCTTGTGTTGAGCGTGAAGGCGTGCAGGTCCTTCTTCGCCGCCTCGATAGCACCGGTCATGCCCGGCTCCTTGGCGAGGGTGTATCCCGCTCCCGTCGATGGGTCGCCCGACACGGCGTACCAATTGCTCGGATCTTTGATACCTGTGCCTGCGCTTTTGTCGCGCTTGAGCACCACAGCGAACAGTATGCCGGAGTCCAGATTGACGGTCTTGTCGGACTTCGTCAGGTCATTATTTGCCTTGTACACGGTCGACGGCGCGGTGATGGTCTCCTTCGCGGCGGCGAACGCACCGGTCTTCCACACGACGCTGCCCGCGTCCATACCGCCGCGGTTGATGATGACGCCGCCCGCGCCGTTCTCAGCGCTCGCGGGCACGTACTCGAGCTGCATGCTACCACCCGTCGCCGCGAGACTCGAGCGGTATCCCTCGGGTACGCGCGTCTCCTTCAGGAGGTAGTACTTGTTGTTGTCGTGATCCTTGTTGTAGAGATCGTCGAAGTTGATGACGCCGTTGTCCACGTCGTTCGTGAGCGTTAGGTGGCCGGCCTCGTCCGTGGTACCGGAGCCGATGAGCTCGCCCACGGTCTTGAAGTCCTTGTCGGTCTTATAGAGCTTGAACTCGGCACCCTGTACGAACTTGCCGTCCTGGTCGAACTTGATGATGTCGGACTCGGGCACCGTCACGAGGTTGAACTTGAGCTCCATGTTGGAGTCGGTGGCGCCGCGCTCCAGGTAGAAGAACTTGAGGGTGTGGTTGGTGCCCTCGGCGAAGGTGTTGCCGTTGAAGCCCGAAGTGTCCTTATTCGCCTTCTGGTACTTGTTCTTCAGTGTGCCGTCGTTATTACCGTTCACCTTAATGTCGCCCGTACAAAAGTTGATGCTCAGACTCGCGCGGTTGTGAATACCGCCGATATCACCCACGAGGACATCGTCGATGAACACCCAGACGTCATCATCGCCGGCGAACTCGAACACCATGTCGTCGCCCGCGTTCGTCTTGCCGCCAGCAGGCTGCACGAATCGCGTGGACATTGAGAGGCCGAAGTGGTGGTTGACGGGGCGGCCGTCGTTGTAGCGCGAATCACCGGTGTTGTCTGCCTTGATGCCGGTTTGGACGAGCCGGCCGTTTTCCTCTTTGAGCACCTTGTCTGCCGCGTCGAACGGGAAGAACTGACCCTGGTGGGACGAATCGCCCACTTTGTCAATGCCCCAGGTGTCATAGATGTCGAAGGCATTCTTGTCAGCGTTGTAGGCTGCGTAGTTTTTGGAGCTGTCATAGACGTAGTAGCCGTTCTGAACCTTGAGGAGGCCCGTCACGCCAAAATGGGACGTCTTGCCGATCTGGGCAGAGGAATCGAACAGGTAGCAGAGGGACTCGCCGCCCCAGGTTTTGGAAAGCTGCGGATAGCCGTCTAAAAGCGTGTTGTTGACAATGCCGGGCTGCGGGTTCGTGTTGCCCGTCCAATGGTTGAGCGACTCACCACCCTGGCCGTCGTTAAACTGGAACCGGTGGTTTGCGTTGACGCCGCCGTTGCCGGAAACCGACAGATGGTTATCGGGATTCACCCAGTAATCAAACAGGTTGATTGTTGTCCCCGAAGGCGAAATCGTCGTAACCGTGTGGTCCGAAAACGCCGCTTCCGCACGGGTCGGCAGGAAGAAACTCGCCGTCAGCGCGACGGTGAGGGCCAAAACAATCACATATGGCGAGACCGGGCGCAGCCCACGACGACGGCCATAAGACATGACGGACCACCGCTCGCGCGGCCGGTGTTCACCAGGAAGTTCCCTGCTTAGACACCCCCCCGGTAGCATTATTCACGAGTCGAGACGTCGTCTCTCTGAGCTCCTGCATAATTTCCTCCCCAGCCACACGGCGACCTGCCCGGGTGCTCCCCGGGGGCCGAAGCAGTCTGGCACATGCCCGCAGTCGTTCAAGGAATACCAACCCCAGCATATGTCTCTTAAGATATATTAGTCTTATTCTATGACAGTTTTTGTCTCATTACCGATGAAATCGGCTCAGTCCCTTTGTCGCATGCTAGAGCGTGTGGAGCAGGGCGATGAGGAAGCGGATGCCTTGGAGGTAGGCGCGACGGGTGATGCGCTCGTTGGTGCCGTGGACGCCGCGGTCGCATTCGTCATCGTCGACCACAAAGGCGGAGAAGCGGATGCACTCGTGGCAAATGCGCTGGTAGTTGGCGGCATCGGTTGCACCAATCACGGTCGAGGGCACGATGCTCATCGGCTCTTGGCCCACCGCAGACGATCCGTTTTCCTCCGTCGGCTTGGGATCACGGAAATAGCGGGCGGCGATGGCGCGGACGGCCTCGAGCCCCGGACCGCCCACGCGCGGGGACGGCGAGGGCTCGGAGCTGCCGGGGCCCAGCTCGACCTCGACTCGGCCGGCGAGCCCAGCGGTGGCAACGGCCTCGCGGCAGCAGGCCACGACATCGGCCACGCTCGTACCCTCGAGCATGCGGAAGTTGATATTGACCCACATATCTTGCGGCATTACGTTGGCACCGGTACTGCCGCCCTCGATTTGCGTGGGCGCACAGGTGGTGGTCACAAGCGGGTACAGCTTTTTGCTGGCAAGGCAGTCGCGCACGATGGCATCCTTGCTGGCAGCAATCTCGTCTGCGGTATAAAGCCCCAGCTCGACGAGCTGCGCGGCAAGCAGATCGGTCACACGCGCCGGCCACTCGATATCGCAAATCGCGGCAATAGCGCGGCTGAGCACTTCGAGCGACGTGCCACCGTAAGGGTTGGAAGAATGCCCGCCCTCGCTCTTCGTCCTGAGCACGATATCGGCATAGCCCTTCTCGGCAAGATCGGCATGCATAAGCCAACCCTCGCCTGCGCCGTACTCGGCAGCCTCAACGATACGATAGTCGCCCTCGTCAATCAGGTACTCAAGCTCAACGCCGCGCTCCTCGAGCACGCGGCCAATGGCACCCGCGCCGCACTGCGTAGTCTCCTCATCCTGGCCAAAGGCCAGCAGCAGGGTTCGTTCGTGTTGCCAGCCGTGCGCCAGCGCATACTCAACGGCCTCCAGGATGCCTGCGACCTGGTCTTTCATATCGATGGCGCCGCGACCCCAAATATAGGTGTCGTCCACGTGCCCGCTAAAGGGATTGTGCGTCCAGTCTGTCTCGGTGCCCGGCACCACGGGAACCACGTCCATGTGGCCCATGAGCATGACCGGCTTGAGGGCGGGGTCGATGCCGGCAAGCGTCACGAGCAGCGAATGGTCGATGAGCTCGACCTCGCCCGCCGCAAACACGCGCGGCCAGGCCTGCTGCATATAGGCGCGCAGGTCGGCAAACGCCTGCCAGTCCACCGCCTCGGCATCCATACTCGAAATGGTCGGAAACGACAGCACACGGCCCAGGCGCTCGCATGCGCCGGCCTTGTCCAAATCGGCAAAATCATCCTCATGCGCAAAGAAGCGCCAAACCTCGGCCATGACATCCTTTCGATTGTGATGACGAGGGCCGCCCCACGGGAGCGGCCCTGCAACGTAAGCGTTTGCGGTCGGTTATTTGTCCTCGAGATAGCGAGAGAGGAACTCGCGGGTGCGCTGGTGTTTGGGATTGCCGAAGAGCTCGGCCGGTGCCGCATCCTCGAGCACCACGCCCTTGTCCATAAAGACCACGCGGTCGGACACCGTGCGGGCAAAGGCCATCTCGTGCGTGACGACCACCATGGTCATGCCGTCGGCAGCGAGCTTACGCATGACCTCGAGCACCTCTCCCACGATCTCGGGGTCGAGTGCGGAGGTCGGCTCGTCAAACAGCATGATCTGCGGATTCATGCACAGGGCACGGGCGATGGCCACGCGCTGCTTTTGGCCGCCGGACAGGCGACCCACGGCGGCGTGCGCGAACTTCTCGAGCCCCACGCTCGTCAGATGCTCCATCGCGACTTTCTCGGCCTCGGCCTTGCTCATCTTTTTGAGCGTGACGGGCGCGAGCGTGCAGTTGTCGAGCACATCCATGTTGTTGAACAGGTTAAAGCCCTGAAACACCATGCCGATGTCCTCGCGCAGCTTATTGATATTGCAGCGCTCGGCCGTGAGGTCCTGGCCGTGGAACCAGATGTGGCCCGCGTCCGGGGTCTCGAGCAGGTTGAGGCAGCGCAGGAAGGTCGACTTGCCCGAGCCCGAGGCGCCGATGATGGTGACGACCTCGCCGGGGTTAACGGACAGGTCGATGCCCTTGAGCACCTCGAGCGAGCCGAAGCTCTTGCGCAGGCCCTCGACGCGGATAAGCGGCTCATTTGTCTGTGCGGCGGCCGCAACGCCGGTAGTGGCGGTATCTGCCATGATGATTCTCCTCGTCTTGAGCCTAGTTGGAGCTGGGCAGCGTTGCCGGGGCCTCGGCGCCGAGCTTTTTGCCAAAGGCCTCGAGCAGGCGGCTCGCCACGAGCGTCAGGATCAGGTAGACCACGAGCGCCACGCAGTAGACCTCCATCTGGCGGTAGTACACGCCGGCGACGGTGGTGGTGGCGTACATGAGGTCGAACACGCCGATGACCGAGAGCACCGACGAATCCTTGATGTTGATGATGAGCTCGTTGGTGAGCGCCGGGATCGCGTTTTTAATGCCCTGGGGGAACACGACCTTGCGCATAGCCTGCCACTGCGAAAGACCCAGCGAACGCGCCGCCTCTGCCTGGCCGAGGTCGATGGACTCGATGCCGCCGCGCAGGACCTCCATCATGTAGGCGGTGGAGTTGAGCGAGATGGTGACGAGGCCCGCGGTAAAGGTACTCCAGATCTGGTTGGCCTGGGCGGTCTCGAAGCCCATGCCGCGCAAAACGGTGAAGCCCGCGTAATAGATGAGCAGGCCCTGGACCATCATGGGCGTACCGCGCACGATGGTGGAGTAAACGGTCGCAAAGCCGCGGCCGATGCTCTTAAAGAAGCGCACCAGATCGTTATCCACGCGGTCAAACGTCTGAATACGCAGGAACACAAAGAGCAGTGCCAGGAAAAAGGCGATGACCGTGCCGAAGGTGGCAAGCGCGATGGTGATCTCGATACCGCGAATGAAGAAGTCGCCGCGCTTGTAGGTCATGTAGACCAGGCTCGACAAAAAGTCGCTGGGGTTGGAGTCCGAGACAATGCTCACCTGTACCAGGTCGATAAACGACATGACGCAGCGGTCGATGAAGAAGATCGCCGCGATGGCAACCACGACATAGCTGCCCAGGCGCGCGCCGCGACGGCAACGCTCGGATGCAAACGGCGACTTTTGACGATAGTCATTCCAATGCATGAGCTTGGTGACGAGCGCTGCCGCCGATACGACAATCCAAGCCCACAGAATCGCCCAGAGGCAGTCCTGGAACACACCCGTGGGCGCCAAGAAGCTCAGCGGCGTGGGGTTGCGCTGACTAAACGCCAGACCGAGCGCCGCGATAGCGCTCGTGCCCAGATACACATAACGGTGGTCGGCCTTGATAAAGGAGGCCAGACGATTGATGGCTTTCATGCTGTCTCCCTATGCCGGCTGACGGTCGAGGCACGCGTCCCACATCTGGTCGCGCTCCTCTTGGCTGACGCCCTTGAGCGTCTTATCGATAAGTTTGAGCAGCTTGTCCGAGCCCTTGCGGCAGCCGACGTTTGCCGCGACCTCCTGCTTAAAGCCCTCGCCCTCGGCAAAGTGGATGGGGACGATACCGGGATTTTGGGCCATATAGCCCTTTTCGTTCTCCGTGTTGTAGGTCACGGCGTCGCACGTGCCCTGCAGCAGGTTCGAGAACACCGTGGGCACCGAATCGACCGGATTCTTGTGAACGACGCCCGGAATCTCGTCGATGACGGTATCGAGCATGGTGTCCTTTTGGCCGAGCACCGTGGCGCCGCTAAAGTCGCTGAGCTTGGTCGCGTTTTGGTAGGGCGAGCCCTCTTTTACGAACAGGCCAAAGTAGCCGATAAAGTACGGATCGGAAAAACCGACGGACTCCTCGCGCTCGGGCGTGGCGCTCATGCCGGCAATAATGAGGTCGATCTGGCCGTTGTTGAGCGAATCGATGAGGCCCGAGAAGCTCTGCTTGACGGCAACGGGCTCGCCGCCAAGGGCCTTGCAGACGATCTTCGCAATCTGAACATCGTAGCCATCGGCGTAAGCGCCCTTCACGTTGTCGATGGGGATGGTGTACTCGCTGGCTTCGGAGACCTGCCAGTTGTACGGGGCGTAGGCCGCCTCCATGCCAATGCGGATCTTATCCTTGCCGATCACGGAATCGGACAGGTCGTCGCGACCGCCGCCTGTCGTGGGCTGGACCACCTTGAGTGTGGACGGACGCTGGCAGCCGGCAAGCGCGCCGGCGACAACGGTCGCGCTCGCAGCGAGGGCGCTACCCAAAAAGATGCGACGGCTGCATACCGGCTGTGGATGCGCGTCGCGCTGTTGTCGAGATTGCATCTGGTGCCTTCCCAATTTCGTTTTGCTGACAATAAGACAGGATATACGCCCGCAACCAGCAGCGCGGCATGTGCGCGAAAAATTAATAGACACACGAGGACGATTGGCGCAAAGCAGCCTGCCCCATGTACCACTTGGCATGAAAAAGGCAAGGCATAGACCTTCTGGTCGTGCCTTGCCTTTTGAATGACAAATTGTCGCTCTGGGTGGCGCGCAGCGTCGACCGGTCCGTCGTTCGTTAGAACGGCGGAACCTCTAGAGCAGGGTGACGCTAAAGGAACGGATGTCGGTAGCGCCCGGTGCCAACGTGATGGTGTTGACCTTGTGCTCAAAGACATCGTCCTCGGTGTCCATGGTGGTGTGGCCGGTCCAGGGCTCGAGCGCCACAAACGGAGCGTCGTTGGCGGCAGACCACACGCCGATGTACTTAAAGCCCTCAAAGTCGATCTTGACGCCGTGGCCCGACTTGCGGCCGCGCAGCGTGAGCGTGGAGCCCGGAGTATCGGTGAACATGATGGCATCGTTATCGAAGCTGCGGTGCGTGATGGGCAGCACGTCCGAGTTATCGGGAGCCTTGTAGCTACCCTCGAACGTCATGAGACCGTCGGGCGTGATGATGGGAGCCTCGTTCGTCCAGGCCTCGGTAAACGCCAGCTCGTAATCCTCGAATACCTCGTCCTCGGCACCGGGGGCGGGCACGTTAAATGCGGGGTGGCCGCCCACCGAGAACGGCAGGTCCACGTCGCCGGTGTTCGTAACGGCAAAGGTCTGGGTAAGCGTGGCGTCGCCGGTCAGGACATAGGTCATGTTGAGCTTAAAGTGAAACGGAAAGGCCTTGAGCGACTCGGGCGTATCGGTGATCTCGTACGTTACCGAGGAGCCGTCCTCCGAAACCTCGACCAGCTTGTGCTCGACGATGCGCGCGAGTCCGTGGCGCGGCATCTCGCAGGTGCCGGCCGCAGACGTTGCCGTGTTGTTGCGCAGCGAGCCCACAATGGGGAACAGGATGGGCGCATGCTTGCCCCAAAAGGTGGGATCGCCCTGCCACAGATACTCGTTGCCGTTGAGGGCAAGGCTCGTGAGCTGGGCACCCATGGAATCGATGGCCGCGGTGAGGCCGCCGCGCTTGATGGTAGTGACGGTGGACATGCTACTTCCTCCAATAGTAAACAACGGTGTCGAGGGCTATTGTCCCACTCTTGGCGGCGGGGTTGAGCGACAGGTGCAGTTATTGAGCAATAGCGTAAAGGTCAAACCCGCCCTGCGGCGTGCTATCGACCGTATCGGGCGCCTGTGAATTAAAACTCACCGGAACCATGCGCTTTGAGGCACGGTAACGCGTGCCGTCGGTGGCGACGGGCGGCTCATCGACCGTGAGCTCGTAGTCGCCGGGCTTGAGCTCGATGCCGTCACCTTCGGAATTGACGTATTGGTACTCGTCGATCGCTTGCCCCTTGAGCGTGCGACCCACGATATGGACGAGCATCTGGCTGTCGCCGCGCGCGGTGTCCCACGTCGCGCCGTCCTTGACCTCGACCGATACATGCACCGAGCGCGTGCGGCTGAGCGATTGCTCGACAGACATCTCGACCTTGGCGGCGTCTTGGCGCTGCTGCTCGACATGACCCCAGATGCTGCCGATCGCCGAGCAAGCGATGACGCCGGCCATAAAGGCGATGAGAATGGGGCCGAGCGGAGAGCGACGGCCCGCGTCTTCCTCGCGAGCCAGGTTGGGGCGATGGGTGGGGGCGGGCGCCTGGGCACCCTGCGCGGGCACGTCGAGTATGCTGAAGGATGCCGTGCTGCCGGGGTCGATGGTATGGCGCGGCTGTGGGGTCTTTGCCGGCGAGATCGACATATCAGCCGGCTCGCCGAGCGTGGCCGTGGCATCGGCCTTCGCCTCGTCGGCCTCGGCCTGGGCCCAAGCCTGTTCAAAGGTTAGGGGTTCGGCGGCATCGGAGGCGGCTTCAGGCTCGACACCGGCATCGTTGCCGGTCTCGTCCTCGTCGCTCGACACGTCACACGGCGCGGGCTCGTCCCACTCTTCGTCCGGAGCCTCGCCCTCGCTATACCACCATTCAAAGTTATCGATATCCATACGGGGCGCCCCTTAAGCCTCGCAAATAAACACTTGCTAGCCTTATACCCCCAGATGGCACGCCCGCTCGCACGGAATGTGACAAAGGGGCTGTCCCTTTGTCACATTTTGCGTTTAGCCGTGGGCGCTCTTGTTTCTCAGCAAGAAATCGGCCGCCCCTACGATTCTGATGCCGTCGATGTCTGTTGGATGCTCACCATCCCTGACAATCAAGATCTTCTCGTACGAATCAGGGATTTTTCCCAGCGTGTTTAGTTTGAGCGGTCGCAGCTCACGCTCTCTTGTCGCCTCGGCATCGATCCGTTCGGTAACCTGGATATATTTACGGTCCGATCCCTCGCCGATTGCGACAAAGTCGATTTCCCCCGCGCGCAGATGGCCGCAAAACACTTCGTATCCTTCAAAGACAAGCTGGTTGTAGATAACGTTCTCGAGCATCCTTCCACTATCGCTGCCTCTATATCCGTCAAGGTAGCTGCGGATTCCCGTATCGGCTATGTAATATTTACCGCCTGTCTTGAGAAGCTCCCGCCCCTTGACGTCATACCTTTTTACCTTGGTAAACAGGTACGTCTCTTCCAGAGCGTCAATATACGCCGACACCGTCGATGCGCTGGTCTTACCGCCCGCCGATTCGTTGAGCGTCCCTACGATTTTGTTGACCGAGGTTTGATTGGAAATGTTGTCTGCCAGATACGCACAGAGCCGCTCGAGAACGTCGCGCTTGGTGATAGCTCCGCGACCTCTACGCGTCGCGCGCAATAGGATATCGCGCGCGACAATCGTCTGATAGAGGCTGCGGATGTAGTCACGGCACGCCTCGCGTCTCGGCTCGTCATGAGCCAGAAACGGCATGCCGCCATAGGTTATGTACTGCTCGAGCACGGTGTTTGAATTAAGGCGATCGCCCGTCTTGGAAACGAGCTCGACCCTCTCACCAAGCCCTTCGGCGACGACCGCATCAATCGAGCGAAAATCAAGATACTCGCCAAACGTGAGCGGCTGCATCTTGACCTCGATATACCGGCCCGAGATAAGCGTTGCAAGCTCGCTCGATAGCAAAAAGGCATTGGAGCCCGTGACATAGATATCGCACGGCAAATCGATTCGGAGCGAGTTAACCGCCTTTTCCCAGCCCTCGACATTCTGGAGCTCGTCAAAGAACAGATAGGGGCGCTCGACACCGTCAACGCGCTCCCGAACCCTGAGATACAACGTCAGATAATCTGTAACCCCCGCGTACTCTAGAGATTCCATCTTAAAGGTCAGCAAACGCTCTGCCGGCACCCCCTGCTGCGCCAGGTGCTCCCTCATCATGTCCAATAACGTGGATTTGCCGCAACGGCGTATACCCGTCACGATTTTGATGAGGTCGGTATCCTGAAAAGCAATGAGTCGATCAAGATAGCGGCTTCGGCGAACGATGTTCATAGAGTCTCCCTAGCGCCCGTCCAGACATGAAAACTTATAAACTTGCATTATTTGCAAGTTTATAAGATGCCACCTTAGAAACTTGCAGATTTTGCAAGTTTCTAAGAAATGGGCGTGGATGTGACAAAGGGACTGTCCCCTTGTCACATCTGAAGGGCGACGGGGATTTGGATGCAGCAGAAGTCCTCTTGGTGGGACTCGTCGTAGCTCGTGGTATCGAGGTAGCAAAAGTCGAAAGCGTTGCCAACGGGCTGGAGCGCGTGCTTGTCCATGCAGGCCACGACGGCGCGGATGCCCTCGGGTTCGTACGGCATGCCCCAGCGGCTCATGCACAGGTATGTGCCCTCGGGCAGCACTTCTATGCCGATCTCTGCCAGCTCGACAGCGTCGCTCGGCAGCAGTTCCTCGGCACCGCGCGGCAGCACGGCAAAGGAGCCGGCGCCGGCAATGGGGTCGTCGGAATGCAGCGCCTCGCGACGCAGCATGGCGCCCCAGCCGCGCATGGGGCGCGTGCCCGTGAGCGCACGCATGCGCAGAATCGCGCGCATGAGCGTGGGGTGCAGCATCGAGCGGCCGCGCTCGATATCGGCCGGGAACTCCTCAAAGACCACGTAGCGGCGCTCAAACTGCTTAAGCTCCGGTTTGCCCTCGCGCTCGCGCCAATAGACCGCCTCGTCGTAAAAGCTCAGGCGCTCCTGCACACTGGCGCGCTCGGCATTAAGCCCGGCAATCTGCTTGTCGAGCGCCTGGACCCGCGAGCGCAGGTGATCGGTCATCTCGCCAATGTCGAACGTCGAGGTCAGGCGGTCGACCTCGTCGAGCTCGAGCCCCAGGTCGCGCAACATGCAGATCAGGCGCATGAGCGGGATCTGCGTGGGCGAATAGAAACGGTAGCCTTTTTCGTTGACCACGGCGGGCTTAAACAGGCCGATCTTGTCGTAGTAGATGAGCGTTTGGCGCGAAACATTAAACAAGCTCACCATCTCGCTAATCGCATACATGCCCGTCTGCATAAGTCCTCCCGACACATCCTTTTAGCGCACAAAGCCCGCCGCCCACAGGGGCAGCGGGCTCAAACACTCCTCGTATCCTACCCTAAAAGCGCCTATGACCAGCGCTTATAGTTTGCGCATGACACGCCGACGGCCTCGAGCGCCTTGGCGGCGATGTGATGCACCGCGTCGTCGAGCGTAGCGGGGCCGTTGTAAAACGTGAGCATGGGCGGCATGAGCATGACGCCCGGTACGCGCGCCAGGCGCGCCATGTTATCGACGTGAATGGCGCTGAAGGGCGTCTCGCGCACCATGAGCACCAGGCGGCGCTGCTCTTTCATCTGCACGTCGGCCGCACGCAGCAACAGGTTTTCGCTGTAACCACTCGCGATGCCGGCAAGCGTCTTCATGGAGCAGGGAGCCACGATCATACCGTCGACCGGATAGGTGCCGCTTGCGATGGCGGCGCCGATGTTCTTGTTGTCGTAGACCACATCGGCGTGCGCGACAAACTCGTCGAGCGTCATGCCGAGCTCCTGCTCGATGGTGATCTCTCCCCCGCGCGTGACGACAAGCGCCGACTCGGCACCGGCCTGACGCAGGCATTTGAGGCACTCGAGGCCCAGCGCGGCACCGCTGGCGCCAGACACGCCAACGACGATGCGGCGGGGACGGACATCAAAAGGCATATCCCTGCTCCTTAAAATCCATGGCTATCGGTCTGATTGATATCGCTCAATAGGCGCAGCGTCGACCGGTGCGGCGTTTGTTAAAACGCCGCAATCTCCTTGGCCCACTTGTCCTTGTCGATCTCCATGAACTGCGAGCGGATGAAGTTCTTCTTGAGGTCGAACGGGACCGTGCAGTCGAAGATGGCCTTGCAGGCGATGCCGTGCTCGCGGATCGTGGGGTCGAACGCGGGGTCGTTGGACGGATCGAGCACGTGGCAGTGGCAACCGGGGATGGTGATGAGGTCCACGTCGGCCTGGAAGCGCGTGGTCATGGCCCACATCACGTCGCTCATGTCGAAGATGTCGACGTCTTCGTCAACCAGGATCACATGCTTGAGCTCGGAGAATGCCGAGAAGGCGAGCATGGCGGCGTTGCGCTGACGGCCCTCGTCATTTTTGCTCGACTTCTTGAACTGCATGATGGCAACGAACTTGCCGCCGCCGCAGGGAGCAGCGTGGACGTTGAGCAGGCGGCCCGGGATAGCGGTCTCGACCATCTTGTAGATGGAAGCCTCGGTGGGGATACCGGCCATGGACACGTGCTCGTGCGAAGGGCCGATGCAGCTCTCCATGATGGGGTTGACGCGCGTGGTGACGGCGGTGATCTTGATCACCGGGCAGACCTTGGCGCCGCCGGTGTAGCCGGGGAACTCGGGCATGGCGTAGCCGTGGCCGTTGACATCCTCGTTGATGGTCTCGTCGTGCATGAGGTAGCCCTCGAGCACATACTCGGCATTGGCAATGCACTTCTGCGGAACGGTGACGCAGTCGGCAAGCTCGACGGCGTGGCCGCGCAGGGCGCCGGCGATCTGCAGCTCGTTGAAGCCGAGCGGCGTGGTGGGAGCCTCGAAGCCGCAGCACATGTACACAGCGGGGTCCAGGCCGATGGAGATGGAAATGGGCATGTCCTCGCCGCGCTGGCAGTACTCGTCAAAGAAGGCGCCAAGGTGACGGCTGCCCGGGGTGATCCACATGGCGAGCTTGTCCTTGTCGACGCAGGAGAAGCGGTGGATGGTCACGTCGGACTGGGAGCCGTCGGGGCTCGTGCCATAGGCGAGACCCATGGTGATGTAGGGGCCGCCGTCGACGGGCGTGTTGGTAGGAGCGGGAACGATCTTGCGCAGGTCAAAGCCCTCGTCGGTCGCCTTGTACACGACCTCCTGGCAGTCGACGTGCGCACCCTCGGCGATCTGCTCGGGCGCGATCAGGTTCTCGAAGCGCTTGCCGATTTCGAGGCCCAGGTGCTCCTCGTCCAGGTCGAGCAGGGCGGCAACGCGCTTGCGGCTGGCAAGCATGCCGATGCAGACCTTGGCATCGTCAAAGCCCTTGACGTTGTTGAAGACCATCGCCGGACCCTCTTTGGTCGGACGCATAACGGTGCCGCCGGCACCGACGTGGCGATAGACGCCCGAGACCTCGGCGTCCGGATCGACCTGGGTGTCGGTCTCGAGCAGCTGGCCGGGCATCTCACGCAAAAAGTCGAGCGCGGAGCGCAGGTCGTGGATCTGGGAAGCATCGGTAGTGGACATAGCGTGCTCCTTTCGGGAGAGCGCCCGGCGACGGGAGTGCCGCCGGGCTGGGTAACGTAGTGGGGCCGCAGCGCTTATAGACGGAGCGCTTGGCAACTCGCGGTTCAAGCACTCGGCTGTTTACAGCCCAAGCGCTCGGCCGCTTACATCAGGCCAAAGAGATGGAACCA
>CAUCXP010000008.1 GCA_958446785.1 uncultured Collinsella sp.
ACGCAGCTGGCGATTGACTACAAGCTGCCCGACCCGAGCGTCGGCAAGGTGTTCATCAGCGTGTGCGACCGCGACAAGCGCCACATCCTTTCGGTCGCCCGTATCCTGCGCTACCTGGGCTTTGACATCTGCTCCACCGAGGGTACGGCGCGCGTGCTGCGTGGAGGCAACGTGACGTGCGAGGTCGTGGAGAAGATTAGCGGCCCGCACGACGGCGAGCGCCCCAACATCGGCGACCTCATCGCCGATGGCAAGATCGCGGTGATCATCAACACGCCGTACGGTCCGGGCTCGCGCGGCGACGGCTATCTGCTGCGCACCGAGGCAGTGCGACGCGGTGTGACCTGCGTGACCGCGATGTCTGCCGCCAACACGTACGTGAGTGCCATCGAGGCGGTGCGTGAGGACCAGCAGGGTCACGGCAGCGCCAACGACATGGGCATGGACGTCATCGCCCTGCAGGACCTGCCGCAGCACACGGTGTAGATTGACCTGTCCGGCCGGGGCGGAGGGGGCCGAGTTTCCCCCTTCGCTCCGGCTGCAAGCAGAGTCGCTCAGTGGGAAACTCGGCCCCTCCCGCCCCGGCCTGCGGTGACTTGGCTGCACCGTGTGCTGCCGAAGGGGCTTTGCGCGATGACTAGGGCTGAGAAATAAAGTGAGTGTGGGCGCCGTCGTTCGTTTGAACGACGGCGCCCACGTTTTGGATTTATTGGGCTGTGGCGGTGAAGGTTGTTTTGTCGGCGGCGATGTGCACGTGCAGCTTTGCCTGACCGTCGCAGCTGATGAGCACGCCTACCTCGAACGGGGTTCCTGTCTTGTCGTAGGTCGAACGCACGATGCGCATCGCCGCCTTACCGGTGTTCTGTCCCAAAAGGCGTGCCTCATGCTTGTCGAGGTTGACCGTCTCGTAGACGGCATCGACGCTTGCGGGCAGGATGCCGGTCTTTTCCGCGATGTAGGCGTAGAGCGAGCCATCCACGTCTTTGCGTGTGAGCTCGGGGCAAAGTGACACGGGGATATAGACGTAGTTGAGCTCCATGGGTTTGTCGTTGGCGAGACGCAGGCGGCGAATCTCCCAGACGGGTGTCCCCTCGGGCACTTTGAGCCCAGAGGCGATGCCGCGGACGGCCGGTATGCTTGAAAAGGCGAGAATCTGCGAGCTCGGAACCCGTCCCGCTTCGCGCATCCGCGCGCTGAAATTCAGGGCCAGGTCGATGCCGGGTGCTGAGGTTTGGGGTTTGATGAACGTGCCCTGCCCACGTTTGCGCACCACGCGCCCCTCGATGACGAGATCTTGGAAGCAACGGCGCACGGTCGCGCGCGATAACTCTAGCCGCTCACAGATTTCGAGCTCGCGTGGCAGCGGCGTCTTGGTGTCGAACGCCTGGCTGGCGATAAGCAGGGCGATTCGATGTTTAAGTTGGACATAGAGCGGCGTATCACCGCTGCGGTCGAAGGGTTCGGAGGCGAGAAACGAGATCATATCCATGGGGTACCTCCATGTCGTGGGCGTACGTGACATGGTCTGACACTGCGGAGCAAACCGGAGATGCCAGGCCCGATTCTTGCTGGTATGTATGGTGCATAAGGAACATAAAACATTTATCAGGCAATCTACCTGCTATTTTAAAAATAATTAGAAGAAAAAATAATTTAGGCACAAAAATAGTTGCTACCGTTAACCGATGAATAGTTGCCGTTCGCAACTATTTTCTTGTACCGAACATGCCCCGGCGCAACAATAATCTCAGCAAAAAGCAAAGCCGTGCGACACACGGCAGGTCGAGAGGAGACCGCATGCGGTATCTGGTAATGGTCAGTCACGGAACGCTCGCTCCCGGACTGCACAGTGTCCTCAAGATGCTCGGCAATGACGCCCCGAACATCTTGTCGACGAGTCTCGTGGACGGCATGGGCGCTGACGAGTATGTCGAGAACGTCAAGGCGATGCTCGCTCCCGTTACCGCCGATGACGAGGTTGTCCTGCTTGGTGACATCCTGGGCGGATCGCCGCTCACCAATGCCATGAACACGCTGGCCGAGAAGGGCCTGCTCGCCCACACCATTGCCTTCGGCGGCATGAACCTGCCCATGGCTATGACCGCCATGATGGGGCTTGCCACCATGGACCTGGATTCCCTCAAGCAGATGATGCTGCAGGAGGGCAAGAACGGTATGTCCGAGCTCGTTGTCCCGACCGATGACGCCGACGACGAGGACGACGACATCTAGGCAGCGCATCCGCCCAAATTTTCGTGATGGAGCGGGGGTTAAGAGGAAAGACCCCCGGTGATAAAGAAAGGGAGAACGCATGATTTCGTTCATCCGCATTGACGACCGCATGATCCATGGACAGACCGTTACCCGTTGGGCCCTCGAGTATCCCTGCGACGGTCTTATCGCCGTCAACGACGCTGCGGCGTCCAACCCCGTGCTCAAGGAGGCCTACAAGAGTGCCTCGGGCAAGAAGACGTTCGTGTGGACCAAGGAGCACTTCAAGGAGGTCTCCGAGAAGGTTCTCAAGTCCGACACCAAGTACTTCCTGATCACCAAGAACCCGCTCGACATGAAGGAACTTCTCGTCGATTTTGGCTTTAAGCCCGGCATGGACCGCATCATCGTCGGTCCCTGCAACGATCGTCCCGGCACCACCAAGCTCGGCAACAACCAGTCGATCACGCAGGAAGAGGCCCAGGCGCTCGAGGATCTCACCAACGCCGGCTACACGGTCGAGTTCGCCCTTATCAAGGAGAAGTCCATCGGTGAGTGGCCCAAGTTCCGCGGTCAGTTTGGCTTCTAGTTAGGCGCCAGCCGCATTTTGGTATCTACAGCCCTTGGTGAAAGGGGCTGAGGAATAAAGAAAGGGGAAAGCATGGCAATCAATGCATTCCAAGCCGCGCTGTTCGGCCTGTTCGCCTGCCTGGCATCACTGCCTGGCATGGGCGGCACGACGATCGGCAACTACACTCTGGGTCGTCCTCTGGTCGCCGGCCTCATCGTCGGCATCATCATGGGCGATATGCAGACGGGCATCCTCGTCGGCGCTGCCATCCAGGTTGTCTACATCGCTCTCGTGACCCCCGGCGGAACCGTCTCCGCCGACGTCCGCGCCGTGTCCTATATCGGTATCCCGCTGGCGATCCTCGCCATCAAGAACTCGGGCATCGATCCCGCCTCCGCTGAGGCTGCCGGCATGGCCGCATCCCTCGGTGCCGCCGTCGGCACGCTCGGCACTGTGCTCTTCTATGGCACCGCCACCATCAACCTGGTGTGGCAGGGCATGGGGTGGAAGTGGCTCGAGAAGGGCGATCTCCACAAGCTCTACCTGGTCAACAACGTTCTGCCTTGGATTGGTCACATCGTCTGCTCGTTCCTCCCGACGTTCATCATCACCATGGGCGGCACCGCCATGGTCGACCTCATGAAGACCTACATGCCCATGGACGGCATCGCGATGAAGACGCTGTTCACCGTCGGCTCGCTGCTGCCTACCGTCGGTATCGCCATCCTGCTCAAGCAGGTCATCTCTAAGCCCACGGACTTCCTCACGTTCTTCTTCGGCTTCACCCTGTCCGCTGTCATGGGGTGCAACCTGATTGCCGCCGCCGGCATCGGCTGCTTCTTCGCCCTGATCAACTATGAGATCGCTTCGCTCAAGATCGACCTCGCAAACGCTCCCAAGGCAGCTATCGCCTCGGGCTCCGATGATGAGGAAGAGGAGGACATCTAATGGCAGAGAAGAAAAAGCTCTCTAAGAAAACGCTTGCCAAGTCGTTCCGCAACTGGTCCTATGGCAACCTGACTTGCTTCTCGCAGGAGCACATGCAGACCTTCGGTTACCTGTGCGCCATGCTTCCGATCGTCGAGGAGCTCTACGACACGCCCGAGGAGCAGAAGCAGGCCCTCCAGACCTACTCCGCGTTCTTCAACACCGAGCCGCAGATCGGCACCATGATTGTCGGCGTCACCGCCGGCCTCGAGGAGGCTCGCGCAAACGGCGAGGCCATCGACGACGACGCCATCAACGGCATCCGCGCCGGCCTCATGGGCCCGCTCGCCGGCCTTGGCGACTCGCTGATCGTCGGTACCCTGATCCCGATCCTGCTCGGTATCGCCCTCGGTCTCTCGACCGGCGGCTCCCCGCTCGGCGCTATCTTCTATATCGTCGTGTGGAACCTGCTCATGTACCTCGGCATGCGCTTTGCCTACAACCAGGGCTATGAGCTCGGCGGCAAGGCGGTTGAGGCACTGGTCGGCCCCAAGGCAAAGGCTCTTCGCGATTCCATCGTGATGGTCGGTACCATGGTCATCGGTGCAGTCGGTGCTACCTGGGTCTCCATCACCTGCAGCCCCAACCTGGTGCTGCCCGGCGGCGGTAAGTTCCAGGACACTCTCGATGGCATCTATCCGCACCTGCTGCCGATGGTCTTCATCATCTTCTGCTGGTACATGATGACCAAGAAGAAGGTCAACCCCATCGTTATGATGCTGATTCTCGTCGTGATCGCATTCGTGGGCGTTGTTATTGGCTTCTTCGACCCGGCACTGAGCTACTAGTCATCATCCCCTGGCCCCCTGTAAGGCCGTGCGGCCTCAACCGCACGGCCTTCTGATTTTGCGCCGCCCTTCAAGGGCAATATGGCCAGCGACCTCCATCGCCTACACGACACCCGCTATATTGCTCTTGAAAGATGACGTATTCGAAAAACGATGTTCTTGCACATGATGCACGCTTTGCACGAGGAGGACCCATATGCACGAGAAACACGGACACGACCTTTCGCGCGACGACTTGATCCGCGAGGCAAAGATGCAGACCGATGCTATTCAGCGGCTCAACGTTTGGCTGCGTCTGGGCTATTCGCTCGTGGCTATTGGCTTTTTGGTGGGGATGTGGGGTATGCAGGGCGGCCCCGGCTGGGGCGTCCCCGCGGGCATCGTATGCTTGGTGGTGGGCACTCCGCTTTCGATTGTGCTTAAGGTTGGCACGACCAACGCCAAAAAGAATGTTGAGCGTATGCTCGAGGCCGCGGGTATCGACGTTGAGGAGCTTATGCGACGCAAGAAGGACGAGCAATAGACTTCCGCGTTGGGGTATCATAAATAATTGTTGCGAATGTTAACTAATGTACGGCAAATGACGGTTTTATGGCCCTTCTAGAGTTGCAAAGGACAATATCCCCAGTGGATTACGATGACGTCGCTCGAAAACTGATTGTGTACTCACGTTCCCTTGCCAAGGGATCCTTGAGTGCTGCCGGCGGCGCCAGTGTGGGCGAGGCACCGGTTTTACAGTATCTATCGGGTATTGACGGTGATGTTATTCCCTCCGAGATTGCCAAGAAGCTGAAATTCTCCCGTGCGCGCATGTCGCATATCTTGGATTCACTCGAGAGCAAGGGTTACGTTCAGCGCGGGACCGATCCAAACGATCGTCGGCGTGTGCTGGTGAGCATTACCGAGGAAGGCCGTGATTTCGCGGCGAAAAAAAATGCCGAGAGTGTGGCATCGCTCTCGAAGCAGCTCTCAGCGCTCGGCGAACACGATGCTCAGGAGCTCGTGCGCATCCTGAATAAAGCCTACAGCCTTACCTATGATGCCGACGACTACCTGGACAATCTATAAGGATGAAGGCAGACATTTAGGTGCATCTTGAAATGCACCCGGGACAGTTGTGCCCATTGACTACCGTCAGCATCTCATTCCAAACCAAATCAGCCAACGTACGGCATAGCAATCTCCGGTAGGTCGCAGGGCGGCGGTCGAGCTTTTCTCTCGGGAAACTTCGCGAAGCCCAGTTCCCGAGGGAAAGGTATGGTCTGTGTAATACCAGATAAACAGTACATTTTTGCTAGATTGGTATTTGACTGAAGAACCAATTGGTATGGCTTATTAAGCCCACCTTGCCGTTGACGCTCATTTTACTGCCGCTGGTGGACTTCCGAACTTGGTTGCGCAAGTGCTCCCATATATTGATATGACCAAGTAGGTGGCTATCTGGTTACTACCAGTTGGCCCCTTGGTAACGGGTGGCCCCATTGTGCGGAATGTACCGAACATCCCCGTTTGATACGTTTTCCCATGCTGCCGGGGGGCGTCCTCGGCACCTCAGCATCTCGGAAGAAAGGAGACCAGGTGCGCAGGAATTCCATTTTTACGAAACGGTGGGTGAAGGGAAGCGCGGTCCTCGTTGCCACTGCAGCGACGCTCGTGTTTGCCAATCCCCAACAGGCGATTGCCACGCCACTCAAGGGCGTCGACTCAGCGACCGTGTCCCAGTCTGCCTCGAATGTCGTCGACATCGATTTCGCTGACGGCATCAAGGGCCGTATTACGTTCCTCGAGGACGGTATTTTCCGTTATAACGTCGACCCCAAGGGTGAGTTTTCCGATTACGCCACACCGCGCAGTAAGTCCCACACGGCTAAA
This sequence comes from uncultured Collinsella sp., assembly GCA_958446785.1. GTDB lineage: Bacteria > Actinomycetota > Coriobacteriia > Coriobacteriales > Coriobacteriaceae > Collinsella. Next base: position 6,430 of record CAUCXP010000008.1, read on the forward strand.
ATCCAGGCTCAGCCCGATACCTCGGACACCTACAGCAAGCCGAGTGCGACGGTTGCCGACAAGGGCGACACTATCGAGATCACCGGCGGAAAGGCGACCGTGATCCTGGACAAGGCGACCGGCAAGATGAGTATCAAGTCAGGCGACCGTGTCGTGGTTTCCGAGTCCGCGTCCCTCGACCTTGATAAGAAGGGTACCGTCCAGACGCTCGCCAAGGAGAAGTCCGAGAACTTCTTTGGCGGCGGCACCCAGAACGGACGCTTCCTGCACACCAACCAGACCATCGCCATCTCCAACACGAACAACTGGACCGATGGCGGCGTTGCCTCGCCCAACCCGTTTTATTGGACGAGTGACGGCTACGGCGTACTCCGAAACACGTTTGCAGAGGGTTCCTACGACTTCGGTTCCACGGACTCATCGACGGTCACGACTTTGCACAGCGAGAATGAGTTTGATGCCTACTACTTCGTGGCGACCAACGAGGGCGCTTCGAACGTGGCAACCGAGATGCTGCAGGACTACTACAAGGTGACCGGTAACCCGGTACTGCTGCCCGAGTACGGGTTCTACCTTGGTCATCTTAATGCCTATAACCGTGATGGCTGGTCAACGACCTCGGGTCAAAAGAAGTGGGAGACCAAGGGCAGCAAGTCCTCGAGCGAGAAGGGCGACGTTAAGTACGAGTCTGGCATGTCGACGGGCTACAAGCTCGACGGCACACTTGCGGCCGAGACGCTCAACGGTGAGGGCCCTACGGTTGATACCGAGAACATGAAAGCGACCGATTTCGACCGCCAGTTCTCTGCTCGTCAGGTTATCGATGACTACGAGGACAACGACATGCCGCTCGGCTGGTTCCTGCCGAACGACGGTTACGGCGCCGGCTATGGCCAGAACGGTTACTACAAGACCGGCGGCGTCAACTCCGACGGAGCGAGCTCGGCCGACCGTCTTAACGCTGTGCGTGCCAATGTCGACAACCTTAAGAAGTTCACCGAGTATGCCAACTCCAAGGGTGTGAGCACGGGCTTGTGGACCCAGTCCAACCTTGAGCCCGACAGCAACCCTGAGACCCCGTGGCATCTGCTTCGCGACTTCGACGCCGAGGTCAAGACGGGAGGCATCACTACCCTTAAGACCGACGTTGCCTGGGTTGGATCTGGCTACTCCTTTGGTCTTAATGGCATCAAGACAGCTTATGACACGGTGACGACCGGCGCTAACAAGCGCCCCAACATCATCACGCTCGATGGTTGGGCCGGCACGCAGCGCTTTGGTGGCATTTGGACCGGCGACCAGTATGGCGGTAACTGGGAGTACATTCGCTTCCATATCCCCACGTATATCGGTCAGAGTCTTTCGGGCAACCCCAACATCGGCTCCGACATGGATGGCATCTTTGGCGGCGACCCCATCATCTCTGCGCGTGACTACCAGTGGAAGACGTTCACGCCCTCTATGCTTGACATGGACGGTTGGGGCACCTACCGTAAATCGCCCATGACGCACGGCGATCCCTACACAGGCATCTCGCGCTTCTACCTCAAGCTCAAGGCGCAGCTCATGCCCTATATCTACACGAGCGCGGCCTCGGCGGCCAACATCGACACGGGTAACGGCGATGCCGGCCTGCCCATGATCCGCGCCATGCTGCTTTCCGACAACTCCGAGTACGCCGCAAGCACTTCGACGCAGTACCAGTATATGTTCGGTGAGAACTTCCTAGTGGCACCGGTGTATCAGGATACCCAGGCAGACGAGAACGGCAACGACATTCGCAATGGGATTTACCTCCCCAACTACGGCACCGACGAGAATCCCACCATCTGGATCGATTACTTCTCGGGTAAGCAGTATCGCGGCGGCCAGGTTCTCAACAACTACGAGGCTCCGCTTTGGAAGCTGCCGCTGTTTGTGAAGGCCAACGCTATCGTGCCGATGTACGCCGAGAACAACAACCCCGAGGCCGTGAGCGACACCAACACCAAGGGTACCGACCGCAGCCAGCGTATCGTCGAGTTCTTCGCCACCGAGGGCGACGGCACCTTTACGCAGTACGAGGACGACGGCTCCTCCATCGAGAACAACACGACTGAGGACGATTCCTACGGCACGATCGACAATATCTCCTACGGTGAGCATGTGAGCACCGTCTACAGCTCCAAGGCCGCAGGCGGCACCGCGACCTTTACCGCCGAGGCCTCGCAGGGCGGCTACAACGGCTACGACTCCAACCGCACCACGACCTTCGTGGCCAATGTGTCCGCCAAGCCCACGAGCGTTGTCGCCAAGAACGGCGGATCCGCACTCAACGTGGTTGAGGTCGACTCGCAGGAGACCTTTGACGCCGCGACCCCCGAGGCCGGCCAGGCGGTCTACTTCTACAGCGAGACCCCCAACCTCAACCACTACGGCAGCGATGCGGACGGCACCGAGGCCGAGCAGGGCGAGAGCTTCAACAACACCAAGATCACCACGAACCCCAAGGTCTACGTCAAGTTCGCGAAGACCGATGTTGCTGCAGCGGCGCAGACGCTTGAGCTGGGCGGTTTCGTGAACGCCGACGCCACGCTCACAGCCGATCGCCTCAACGAGAACCTCTCCGCACCCACGAACCTTGCTGCCCCCGAGGACGCCACGACCCCAACGAGCATCAAGCTCACCTGGGGAAAGGTCGATGGTGCTACCTCCTACGACCTTAAGGTCGACGGCACTGTGTTTGCCGTGGGTGATGCGGCCGAGTTCACGCACACCGACCTCGCCTACAATAGCAAGCACACCTACCAGATTCGTTCGCGCAACGCCGAAGGTTACTCCGCCTGGAGCGATGTGCTCGAGGCGAACTCCGCACTCGATCCGTGGCGGAACGTCCCCGACGCCGAGGAAATCACCTGGGAGGGCTCACTTTACGGCAGCCATAAGGCCGAGCTCGCCTTCGACCATGAGTTCCAGTCGGGCGACGGCGGTTTCCACTCCGGTGGCAACGATCTGGGCAAGGCGCTTACCGTTGACTATGGACGCGCTTACAAGCTCGATAAGCTCGAGTACTATCCGCGCGATGACGCCGGCAACGGCACCGTGACCAAGATGCGTGTTGAGACGAGTCTCGATGGCGTCCACTGGACGAGCCAGGAGGTCGATTGGGCACGTTCCGCTGATTGTAAGACGGTAGCGTTTGACGGCACCGTGGCCGCCCGTTACGTGCGCATGACACCGCTCGCCTCGGTCGGCAATTTCTTCTCCGCGTCCGAGATTGCCATCTACAAGACCGACGGCACGGATGGCTTCGCCGTGGGCTCCAACCTCAACAAGGCCACGATCTCCGACGGAGACTACTCCAACATGAAGAACTATCTGGGCCTCGAGAATCGCGAGCCCGATACCCCGACGTTCGGTTCGCAGATCCGCGACCACTTCGCCGACCTCAACGATAACGGCGTTTACGACGTCTACGATTACTCGTTCACCATGGCGGGTCTTGACGGCGGCACTAAACAAAAGGGCAAGGTCGCAGGTTCGCTCGCGGTGATTCCGAGCAAGACCGAGGTCGAGGCCGGTGATGAGATCACCGTTGATGTCTATGCGGCCGACGCCAAGAACGTCAACGCCCTGGGCGCCCTCGTCAACTTCAAGAGCGACCAGTTCGAGTTTGTGTCCGAGAGCATCGCGCAGGACGGCTCGACTGCCGGCATGGAGAACCTGTCTCGCGAGAAGGTCCAGTTCGTGGACGGAACGCAGACTATCAATCTCGCCTTTGCCAACCGCGGCGATGGCAAGCTCTACAACGGTACTGGCGCGGTGGCGAGTTTCAAGCTCAAGGCCAAGACCGCCGGAAAGGTCGAACTGCCCTCGACATCTTGGCTTATCGGCCCGGCATGCGACGCACTTGAGTTTGCGAGCGACGGCACGGTGACGATGCCGGACGTTCCTCAGCCAACGGTCGCCGAGTACGCCCAGGATGCCTTCAACATCACGATGACCAACGATGAGCTCACGACCGACGACGGGACCAACGTCGAGAAACTTATCCAGCAGAAGAGCTATAACGCGCTGTTCGATAATAACGAGGGCGACAACGGCTTTGAGTTCCTGTGGAACTGGAGTGGCAACTGGGACAGCGAGGGTAAGCTACCGAGTTACGTGAAGCTTCCCACCACGATGACATTCGCATTTAAGACGCCGTCGAAACTCGATAGCGTCGAGGTCGTTAACCGCAACGGCGGCAACGGAACCGTACAGAAGATCAAGGCCGTCGTGACGTTCGAGGATGGCTCGATCCAAGAGTTCGCGGGCGGGGAGTACGATTCCTTCCTGGCTCGCTACGCCTTTGACCTCTCTGCCGAGAACAAGGGCAAGAAGGCGACCAAGGTCGAGGTCACGCCGCTTGAGGCATCGGGTGACCAGATGCTCACACTGCGTGAGGTCAACTTCAACTACACGCAGGGTGTCGAGGCCATCGAGGGTGTCGAGCTAGGCAAGAACCAGACCGAGTTCTTTGAAGGCGACGTTACGCTCGTCGACGCCAAGGCCACGCCTGAGAGCGCCGGCTACCCCTATGTGACGGTCGAGAGCTCCGACCCCTCTGTGGTAAGCGTCTCCGCTGTTCAGGCTGGCGATAGCGTGAGCTACTACCTGCGTGCCAACAAGGCCGGCAAGGCAAAGATCACGGTGGCGTCGGTACTCGACCCCTCCAAGACCGCATCCTATGAGGTCGAGGTCAAGGCTGGTGTCGATACCTCTGCGCTCGTGGCAGCGCTTTCCAAGGCCGCGGGCTACAGCGAGTCCGTCTACACTAAGGATTCCTATGCAGCTCTCACCGCTGCGGTCGAGGCGGCTCAGAAGCTCCTCGACGGCGGCCAAGGCAGCTATAGCAAGAAGGATGTCGCAGACGCCACAGCCAAGATCGAGAAGGCAATCGACGGCCTCAAGATGCGCCCTGTCGATGAGAAGATTCTTATCAACACGCCCGAGAACCGCAAGAACGTCAAGGTGGCCGGCTTCTCGAGTGAGGCCGACTACGAGGGCAGCAACGCCGTCAACGCTCTCGACGGCGACGAGCGGACGCTTTGGCACAGCGACTGGGCCCATGGGACCGGTATGCCCCAGTATCTGAGTGTCGACCTGGGCCGCGACTACGATCTCACCGACGTTACATTCCTGCCGCGCCAGGACGGCGGCACTAACGGCGATATCTTCGAGGCCGAGATACTGGTCTCCGACACTGCCGACGGTTATGAGATGGGCACCGCCGCGTCGATGGGTACGTTCGCCTTCGACAACGACGGCCGCGTGCTCACCGACCGTGGCGACTGGAAGCAGATGAGCTTTGGCGCCGCGCGCGGTCGCTACGTGACCGTCAAGGTGATTCACGCCGGCGGTGGCGACGTTGATGCCTACTGCAGCATGGCGGAGCTCAAGTTCTACGGTACGGCCGTCCCCGATCCGGTGGCGAAGGATGATCTCGCTACCGCGATCGAAAAGGTTGATGCCGAGGTTGCTGCCGGCGACCTCAAGGCCGGTGACTACACCGAGGCCTCCTGGACGGCGCTCGAGAACGCCCTGGCGAGCGCCCGCGCCATCTTGAGTGACGAGAACGCCACGCAGGACGAGGTCGACCAGGCGCTCAGGGCGCTCGAGAGCGCCCGCGGCGCGCTCGAGAAGACCCCGGTGGCCCCGGTCGAGAATCCGACTAAGAAGCAGCTCAAGGCTCTGGTCAAGCAGGCGAAGGAGACTGACACCAGGGGCAAGACGGCCGAGTCTGTCAAGGCCCTGACGGATGCCATTACCTACGCCGAGGACGTCTTGGGTGATGAGGATGCTTCCGACACCCAGATCCAGGCGGCCTATGGCCAGCTCAAGCTGGCCATTGAGAGCCTCAAGGATGCCGATTCCGGCAACCAGGGCGGCTCGGGCAACCAGGGTTCCGGCAATGGCTCGAACGGCGGCAACCAGGCGGGCAAGCCCGCAGGCGACAAGGCCCAGGGCAGCAAGAAGAACGGTTCGGCGATTCCCAATACCGGAGACCAGACGGCGGCGACCGTCGCGACCGTCGGTGGTCTTGGCGCCATCATCGCCGCGATCGGCGCTTTCTTCCATCGTCGCAGCAAGGCTAAGTAGCCCCAGCAACAGCTAAGCAAGCGTGCCCGCCGCCCCACCCAAGGACGGTGGGCACGCTTTTTGAATGTAGGCAGAAAGCTCCGACCCTTCGGCCCTAATCTCGCAAAGCGTTCCGTCTCCCGCCGAACACATCAGCATCGGCGGCTATACTTGATTTATTTGCAGTTAAGGGTCGCGGATCCGCCGCGTCGCCGCTCTCAACAGGAGGTCTTTGTTTATGGCAGATCAAAAGCCGGTTGTCGGGATCATCATGGGTTCCAAGTCCGATCTGGGCGTTATGGAAGGTTGCACCGCCGAGCTCGAGGCGCTGGGCGTGCCCTATGAGCTTGTCATTGCGAGCGCACACCGCACACCGGCGAAGGTCCACGAGTGGGCTTCGACTGCCGCCGATCGCGGTATCAAAGTGATTATCGCCGCTGCCGGCAAGGCCGCCCACTTGGGTGGTGTCGTGGCTGCCTTTACGCCGCTGCCGGTTATCGGCGTGCCTATGAAGACGAGTGACCTGGGCGGCATGGATTCGCTGCTGTCGATGGTGCAGATGCCTTCGGGCGTGCCCGTGGCCTGCGTTGCCATCAACGGCGCCAAGAACGCCGCCATCTATGCCACACAGATTCTGGGTGCTTGCGACCCCGAGTACCGCAAGGTTATCGAGAAGATGAAGCAGGAGATGGCTGACGCCTAAGCGTTCCGCCGTTTCACCGCAGTATAAGGAGAGCCATGTCCGATTATCAGGGAAAACGATTCAAGGCTTCTCAGATTCCCGATCCGTCGAAGCTGGGTGCTGCCCGTGCGGCACAGCAGGGTCGGACATCCTCTCCTCAGCAGCCGCGCGCGCCGCGCCCCGTGACACCGGCGACGCATCGTCGACAGGACGCGCCGGCCGCATATCGTCCTTCGTCTTATAGCTCCGCTAAGAAGCCGCCCCGGTCTTCATCGCATGCCGCGCCGTCGGATTGCACCGAGCCGCCGCGCAAAAAGCGCCGCTCCATTATTCCCATTCTGCTCATCATCATCGGTATCGGTCTGATTGTCGCCGCCGCCGCTATTTTTATTAATGCCCAGATTGGCTATAAGCAGGCGAGCGATTCGTATCAGAAAATCGAGAAGCAATATGTAAGCGATAAGGACGCCAGCGGCGTGCCGATTATCGACTTTGATGCGCTTGCTCAGACGAACCCCGAGATTGTGGGTTGGATTTACGTGCCGGGAACCAACATCAACTATCCCGTGGTGCAGACCAACAACAACTCCAAATACCTCAACACGCTGTTCGACGGAACGGCTAACGCGTCCGGTGCTATTTTCCTGGATAGCGATGACACCGCGCCGGGAATGGTCGACCAGCAGACCACGATCTACGGCCACCATATGAACGATGGGTCGATGTTCAACGTGATTTCGGACACCACTGATCAGGCGACGTTCGATAGCATCGAGTTTGTGTATTACATCACACGGGATGCTACGTATAAGCTGCGACCACTGGCGACCAAAGTTGTCGAGGACACGTATGCCAAGGCGCGCACGCCCAATTTTGAGGGCGATGACGGGCTCAAGAACTACCTGTCCGAGATGTTCGACGGTGCCTCTGCCGTGGCGAGTGATGCCACCGATCGTGCCGCTTCGGCAACCAAGGTTGTAACGCTCGTGACCTGTCGTTCGCTGTCGCTGAGCAACACACGCGCCGTCATGGTGCTCACGCCGGTCGAGGAATAAGTTGTTCGAGAGTAGCTAAAAAGGCCCCGTCCCAAATTGGCTACTCGACGACGGTAAGGGAGAAATGATGCTCGAGAGTGGCAAATTGATGCCTTCGATTGATGCTTGGCTGCGCGAGGCCAAGGCCGATGCTTCGGCGGCAGGCTGTGGGATGTATCTGACGCATAACGGTGTGGTGCGCGCGACGCCCAAGGCCGAGGTGCGCGGAGTCGAGACCGATGGCGTGGCGCCAGGCCACAGGGTGGGCGGCATGGTCTTTGACTACGACGCCGAAAAGGTACGGTCTGCTATCGAGGCCACGCGCGCGATGCCGGGTATCGGCTATGTGCGCGTGTGGCTGGCAAGCGGCGAGCTTACCGTAGGTGACGACATCATGCTCGTGCTTATCGGCGGGGACATTCGCCCACACGTGGTCGATGCACTGCAGGCGCTCGTTGGCACCATCAAGAACGAATGCGTGAGTGAGGTCGAGCGCGAGGCATAGAGGATTGCGTCGATAGAAGGATCGTTTATAAAAATGCCCACCGGTACATGTGATACCGGCGGGCATTTTGCGTTTTGGGCGCGGTGAGCGCTATACGCGCGTCGCATCCTTGGGGCTCATGGTCATGCTCTGGAAGCGGTTTTCCATGTACTCGTTATCGAAGTGCTCTCCGTAGAACTGTGCGACGGGAATGTCCGGCTCCGTGCCGTTAACGCGCTGGTACCAGTAGTCGAGCGACTGCAGCGTCATGACGCCGTCGACCAGCATGATAACGGTAAAGATGACGGTGGCCGAGTAGCGGCTCTTCCAGGGGATCTTGTTGATAAGCTTAAGCAGCCTCGGCAGCAGCAGCTTGATCCAGATGAGGCCGCCCAGGCCCCACAGGCAGGCGAAGCCCGTGCAGGTGCGTCCGCCCGTGAGGACCACGAGCGGATCGGGCAAACCGAACAGCGTTATGTGCGAGTAGCTCCACGAGACCACGCCAAACGCGGTCTGCATAAACCAGCCCACGAACACCTCAAAGCTGGCGCCGAGCAGGGCGCTCACCAGGAAAATGATGATGGGGTTCTTTTTGTAGAAGCGGTTAAGCACCATGGTCATGAGCACGGCGCCAAATCCGTAGATGGGGCTGAAGGGGCCAAACAGCATGCCGGCACGGTTCTGATAGACGCCCGGGTCGTCGACCGTCATGTGCCAGATGTCCTCGGCGATCAGGCCGAGTATGCAGCAGACAAAGAACACCCAGAACAGGTTGAAGTAGTTGAGCTTGATGTAGCCCTCGCCGGTTTCATCGCGGCCGAGCATGCCCTCGGCGGCGGCGTCGCGGTCGAGCATCTCCTGCAGGCGGCGCTGCAGTTCGCGCTCCTGACGCAGCGTGGGGTCGACGGTTGCCGAAAGTGCAACAAGGATGCCGAGCTGGATCGCGGGACGCAGCAGGAAGGGCCCGATGCCCTGGAGCATCACGTCGACCAAAAGCTCGACGACGGTGAATGCAATAAGGATGTAGGACAGGCGGGCGGCGTTGCGGCGCTGGTTTTTGATAAGGTCCAGGCCAAAGATGATTAGGATGACGGCACTTGCCGCAGAGAGCATGATGCCGGCGACGATAAGGCCGACTGCGACGAGCGTGTTGTCGCCGAGCTTTTCGGTGGCGTTGCCGTTAACAAGTGCCGTGATGACCTGCCACATAAAGGCAGCGACCGACGGGAGCGTGCCCACGCCGGAAAGGATGCACAGGACGGCGTACACCTTAATGATGAGGGGAATCTTCTTGACCTCTGTGGCGCTGGGGACGCTGGGGTCGAGTTCGTTTCGATCCATACAGAACCTTTCTCGCTTTGTTGTAGGTTATAAGGATACGCCGCCGACCTGCCAAAAGACAGGACGAACGTCCCAATTGCAACAATGCAAGCCCCAACGGCGGGCGAGACGCGTCGTAACGAAAGTATGCGGGATCGTCGGCCCCGAGGCGGTTGCCCAATAAAATGTTTGGCTGCAAAACGGATTATAAGCTCGGTGGGCTTTTAAAAAGCGCTGTTCATGCGCGGGAGTGCTTGTCTTGCCGTGCGTATAATAGGGCAGGTAACGCCAAATAACGAGGCTCTGAGGGGATGCCATGTCTCAAGAAACCATCCACGCGGCCGAGCGCGCCGCGGGACAGGTGAAGACCATGTCGACGTATGATCTGGACTCCGACCAGCTGCATGAGGAATGCGGCATTTTTGGTGTGTGGGCGCCCGATCGCGACGTGGCTCGACTGACGTACTTTGGTCTGCGCGCGCTACAGCATCGCGGCCAGGAATCGGCGGGAATCGCCGTGGGTGATGGCGGCACGGTTATGGTTCGCAAGGACCTGGGACTGCTCGATCGCGTGTTCTCCAACGCCGACCTGTCGACGCTCTCCGGTCAGCTGGCCGTGGGCCACGTGCGCTATGGCACCGCCGGTGCCAAGAGCTGGGAAGCCTCGCAGCCGCATCTTTCTACTATCAACAGCGTCATTATCGCGCTCGCGCACAACGGCACTCTGGTCAACACCGACGAGCTGCGCCGCCAGCTGATCGAGCTGGGCGTGCCGTTCCTCTCCAATTCGGATTCCGAGGTCGCGACCAAGCTTATCGGCTACTTTACCCAGCGTACGGGTCATCTGCGCGAGGGCATTCGCAAGACCATGGAGCTCGTGCGCGGCGGCTACGCCATGACGCTCATCAACGAGCAGGCGCTCTACGCATTCCGCGATCCGCACGGCATTCGCCCGCTCGTGCTGGGCAAGCTGGTGGACGAGGGCCTGGATCAGGCCGATGCCGCATCCGTTTCGCAGCTGCCGTCGCAGGACGGCGCCGCGACGGTCGACTCCTCCGTCCGTGTCACGCGCGCCGGCGGCTGGGTCGTTGCCTCCGAGACCTGCGCACTCGACATCGTGGGTGCCGAGTACGTCCGTGACGTCCGTCCCGGCGAGATCTTGCGCATCAGCGCCGAGGGTCTGGTATCCGAGCAGGGCGTGCCTGCCGCCGAAGAGCCCGCAAACTGCATCTTTGAGCAGGTCTACTTCGCCCGCCCCGACTCCATCATGAACGGCAAGAGCGTCTATGCCTGCCGTTACGACATGGGTCGTCAGCTGGCACATGAGGAGCCTGTCGAGGCCGACCTGGTCATCGGCGTGCCCGACTCCGGCCTGCCGCCCGCGGAGGGCTATTCGCACGAGAGCGGCATTCCCTTTGGCGAGGGCCTTATCAAGAACCGCTACGTGGGCCGTACGTTTATCGAGCCCACGCAGGAGCTGCGCGCCATGGGCGTGCGTATGAAACTCAACCCGCTGCGCGACAACATCGAGGGCAAGCGCCTGGTCGTCATCGACGACTCCATCGTGCGCGGCACCACCATGGTGCAGCTCGTCAAGATGCTGCGCAACGCCGGCGCCAAGGAGATTCATATCCGCATCAACTCGCCCGAGGTCATCTGGCCGTGCTTCTATGGTATCGATACCGACGTGCAGTCGCAGCTTATCAGCGCCAACAAGACGGTCGACGAGATTTGCGAGTACATTGGCGCTGATTCGCTGGCCTTCCTTTCGGTTGAGGGCCTGCTGAAGGTCATGCCCAAGGGCGGCTACTGCGACGCGTGCTTTACCGGCCGCTATCCCGTGGCGATTCCCGAGAGCTTTGGCCGTGACAAGTTCATGGAGGGCTTTAAGCCCCGCAACCTGGACAAGCCGCTGCACTTTGACGACGACGCCGTGGTCGAGAAATATGTCGACCGCAGCTGGGAAGAGGAGCACGGCGAGGCCTAAAACCTGCCATGTAGGGACAGGTTTATTTTGGTAGGTTTCACCTGCTGTTTTGTTGATATGACGGCGCGTGCTGTTATGGCGCGCGCCGAAATGAACGCAACTATGAGCACCGTTTGGCGCCCGCGCGGCGCCACGGTAATGGGAGAGGAAGGCTCAGATGAGCGACAGCAAGCATGTGACGTATGAGGATGCCGGCGTCGATACCGCCGAGGGCGGCCGCGCCGTTGACGCTATTAAGCAGATGGTCAAGGACACCAATCGCCCCGAGGTTATCGGCGGCATCGGCGGCTTTGGTGGCTTATTCTCGGCCGCCGCGCTTAAGGATATGGAAGACCCGATCCTGATCAGCGGTACCGACGGCGTGGGCACCAAGCTCGTGCTCGCCCAGATCATGGACCGTCACGAGACGGTGGGCCAGGACCTGGTCGCTATGTGCGTCAACGATATTCTGGCTTCGGGCGCCGAGCCGCTGTTCTTCCTGGACTACGTTGCCATCGGTCACATCGAGGCCGAGCACATGGCAAAGATCATCAAGGGCGTGGCCGACGGCTGCAAGCTCGCGGGCTGCGCGCTCGTGGGCGGCGAGATGGCCGAGCACCCGGGCGTTATGGCTCCGGCCGACTACGACCTCGCCGGCTTTACCGTGGGCGTCGTCGATCGTCCCAAGATGCTCGACCCCGCGAACGTTCGCCCGGGCGATGTGATCCTGGGCCTGCCTTCCACCGGCGTGCACTCCAACGGCTACTCGCTCGTGCGCAAGGTCATCGGCGTCGACGGCATCAAGCCGGGCACGCCCGAGGCCGCCGCTAAGGCCGAGGAGCTGAGCCGTCCGCTCGAGGAGCTCGGCGGCGCTTCGCTGGCTGACGCCCTGCTGGCTCCCACGCGCATTTATGTGAAGCCGATTCTTGAGCTGCTGCGCGGCGGCGCCAACGTGCATGCTATCGCCCACATCACCGGCGGCGGTATTACCGAGAACCTCAACCGCGCGCTCGCCGACGACGTTGACGCCGTGGTCACCCGCAACGGCGCCGAGATGGGTTGGGACGTTCCGCCCGTTATTACTTACGTGTCGCGTCAGGCCGAGCTCGCGCCCAACGAGGCATGCAAGACCTTCAACATGGGCGTCGGCCTGTGCCTGATCGTCGCCCCCGAGGACGAGGCCGCCGTGACCGAGGCACTGGTCGCGCTGGGCGAGAAGCCGTTCCGCGTGGGCGAGTGCGTCGAGGGTTCCGGTAAGGTCGTGTACTCCGATGAGCGCTAACGAGCAGATGGCTGCTGCCGAGGGCCTGGGCTTTGTGCCCTACACCCGTCCGACCGGCACCGATACGGCCGAGCCGCTTAAGATTGGCGTGCTTATCAGCGGCTCGGGTACCAACCTGCAGGCGCTGATCGATCTGATCGCCGCCGGCAAGCTCAACGCTTCGATTGAGCTTGTGGTGTCGAGCCGTCCCTCGGCTAAGGGTCTGCAGCGCGCTGAGCGCGCGGGCATCCAGACGCTCACGCTATCCAAGGATGTCTACGCCGACCCCATCGCCGCTGACGAGATCATCGCGCACGAGCTGCTCGAGCGCGACTGCGAGTATGTGGTCATGGCTGGCTACATGCGCATGGTGCATACGCCGCTGCTGGCGGCGTTCCCCAACCGCGTGGTCAATCTGCATCCGGCGCTGCTGCCGAGCTTTACCGGTGCGCATGCGATTGACGATGCCTTTGCGCGCGGCGTCAAGGTGACTGGCGTGACCGTGCATTTTGCCAACGAGATTTACGACAACGGCCCCATCATCGCCCAGCGCGCGCTGGCTGTCGAGGAAGGTTGGGATGTCGACACGCTCGAGGAGCACATCCACGCGATCGAGCATGTGCTGTATCCCGAGGTCGTGCAGATGCTCGCCGACGGCCGCGTTCACGTGCTGGAGAGCGGCAAGGTCGCAATTGATGCGCCCCGCGGCTAGCGGTGCACAGTGCAATTTAGTTGAGTGGTTAGGGTGGTCATTGGCGCCAAGGCGCGTGTGGCCACCTTTTGTTTTGGGTAGTCATCGGGGACGTTCTTGAATGACTAGGTGAGAGAGGTGAGCGCATGGCGGATAACGAAGCGCTGTTTGCGCCTGAGCTGGTGTTTTTTGATTGGGAGTGTGCGACGCCGGATGAGGTGTTCGCGCGGCTTGAGGGCGAGCTTGTACCGCGTGGCTACATTGCCGACGGTTGGTTCGACGCCGTTCGCACGCGCGAGGATGCCTATCCCACGGGTCTTGCCATGCCGGCGGCAAACATTGCCATTCCGCATACCGATCCGGGGTTTGTGGCCAAGCCCTATATCGCGGTGGTGAAGCCCGCCGCGCCCGTGACATTTAACGCTATGGCTGGCATGGGCGCTCCGGTGCCGGCGCAGATCGTCATCAACCTGGGCATTGCCGAGCCGGGCGGCCAGGTCGAGGCCCTGCAGGCGCTCATGAACATCTTTATGGACGCCGATGCCGCAGCCGACGTGC
>CAUCXP010000009.1 GCA_958446785.1 uncultured Collinsella sp.
GGACTCTCTTCGCGGAGATGGAAACGTTCGAGACCGTGGGCGGGTTCCGGTCGATCGCGCTGCCGGTCACCTCGAAGCACAGCTCGCTCGGGTCGGCAACCGAGAAAGTCGCGCCCGAGATGCCGTTGGCCCTGGCGTAGGAACTCTCGTACACATCGGTCTCGAACCCTAGGTCATCGGTGACCGAAAGGCCGATCAGCCTGTGCCTTCCGATCCTATTGCTGTCGAATGTGAGGTCGAACCCGTCGATAGACGAGCCTCCGTGATAATAGGCCGACGAAACGGAGCAGCCGTCGTCCTTATCCTCCCAGCCCCGCTGCAGTATGGGGGAAACGGAGCGAACGCCGTCCGGGTCCGCGACGGACCAAGAGATGTGGAAGTCGGCACCGGTCGCGACCTCCCTGCTCGAGAGCGACACGGAGGACACGGTCGGCGGGTTCTGGTCCGCGGGCCCCTCGGTCACCTCATAGACGAGGGGGCTGGTGGCGAAGGTCGGAGAGTTGAGTCCCTTCTCCTCGGCATACGCCGCGTCGTAGACATCGGTAACCCATCCAAGGCTATCGGTCACGCCGAGGCCGATGATCCGGTACCTGCAGGGCCGGTCGCTCGGGGAGGTGGGGATATCGAAGCCCGCGGTCGTGTCGCCGGTCGACCGGAAGGCGAGGCGGGAGCTGTTGCCCTGGTCCCCGTCATCGCTATCGACGACGACCTCGACTATCGGCGTGACTGACCGCACCCCATCGGGGTCGTCCACATCGTAGCCGACATGCAGCGTGGAGCCGGCCGTGACTGTCGTCGCGGATAACGTCACGTTGGAGATGCTGGGCGGGTTCGGGTCCGACGCAGCGAGGGCGGTTGAGGGCAAAGCTAGCGCTACGGCGGCGGACAGCGGGACGAGCAGGCTAAGCGCGAAGCGCCTGAAGAATTTCAAGGAGGTCATTGACGATGCCGATCTTCCATAATTGTTGCAACGATACCAGTATATCTTTGGCCCACGCTAGCCTGATGTTCTTTCCGCGAACGGCTCGTTAGTTTAGAGACGGCGTATGGACGCCCGTCTCGTCCAAGTTTCTCGTAAGGGCGATTATGAGGGCATGAAGAGACTTTCTCGGAACAATCAATTGGGGATATCAAAGAAATGCTGGACGCCGCCCGATCGCTCAATGCCTTTGAGGCGAAATGCGGCGCATCGGCTACGTTGTTGAGATCATTTATCGAGCGATACGTCATTCCAGCCGAGGCCACCATCATGAGGCTTCTGTTCCTACGCCCGCGCAATCCCGCGGGCCGCACTCAACAGCTCATACTCCCTCTGGCTCCACTAGTACAGCTCGGCCGTGCGTACGGCGTCGCGACACAGGTCCAGAAACACCTCAGCTCCCTCGTAGAAGCACTCGCGGGCAAAGTCACCCGAGCCGCTTGCGACGCACGCGCCGTCGGCGAAGAGCTTCCAGTTGGACGGCTCGCGCGAGTCGTCTCCGAGCAGCTTGATCTGCAGAACATGTGGGTTGCCAGCAGCACAGAGCTCTTCCTCGAGCTTCTGTATGCTAAAGCGCATCTGGTGGGAGAGGCCGCTCTTCACCAAAGCCGAGGTGTAGCCGCTCGGCTCGTCTAGAAGATGCATTCGTTTTGGCTTGACGATCAGGTTGTGGAAGTTGCGCTCGCTGCGCACGGAGAAATTGTCCATACGGACTCCTTTCATCGATGTTGGCAGGGCCACCGTGCCTCTTGGCCGGTTGGCGTCGGGATCGTGGAGCCAACTCTCTACCCCGACTCTGGATAAAACGTGCCCGCTCCTTGCAGACACGATGGAGTCTATCAACGTGTACGGACAGAAATCAAGCGCCATCCGCGAAATGACGCGCGGATGGCGCTTGATTTCCCAAGTGATTATTCGGCTTTCATCCGGAAAAGTGTCGAAATCAGCCGTGTAAAAGTACGGAAAAGTGTCGAAATAGGCACCTTAAAACTTCGGAAAAGTGTCAAATTCGATGGGCAAATTATCCGGAAAAGTGTAGCTGGATGACAAAACAGCACTTAGAGGCCGGTGCTGGATGCGGGATCCTGCGGCCGCCTTCAGCCTTCGCTAATCGTCGTCCCCGTCGTTGGGGTCGCCCTTGAGGGTGTTGATGTCTAGGTACTGGTTGTCGTCCTCTTTTTGCTGGGTCTCCGACTCCGCTTGGGTGGGGCCGCGGAACAGCTGGAATCCCTCAAACGCAATGACGCCGAGCAGGGCAATGACAATGGCGATAAAGGTAACCTTGACTGCCTGCGGAAATTCCGAGAAACGCAGCGCCTTTTCCTCGGTGTAATAATCGGCGAAGCGCTCTTCGCCCGTGCTTTTGGTATATGCCGGCGTGGACGCGGCCTCCGGGTCATATTCCGGTGCAGGCGTGGCAGCGTACGGATCGTTGAGATAATCGCTCGATGCGGTGCCATAATCCTCGGTCTCGATGCGACCGGCGCCAGCATAGCCATCGGAATAATCGGAATATGCCGCATCGCCCTCATAGTCCGCGGCGTTCGTGTTGGCGGCAAAAAGCGGGTTAACTGGAACATCGAGCGCCGGCATGCCGGTAGAGGTCTCATCCAGATCGGTTGCAGCCCAGGAATCGTAGGCAACTTGATGGGCAACGGGCTCATCGAGCCTTGCGACCGGAGGCTTGCGTGCCGCAGGAACAGGCAACTGCTGGGCGCTGTACATAACAGTGCTGTCGGCCGATTTGCCCTGCGTCGCTGCAGCGAGAAATGCCGCCGTCTCGGACGGGTCGCTTGCGGGGCGGGGAGCGGGCGTGGGCGTCGAAGTGGGTGCGGGCGTAGGCGCGGGCGTCGAAACAGGCGACTGCGCAGGAGTCGGCGCAGATGCGGGCTTAGGCGCAAGTGCGGGATTGGGGCTTGACGGGCGAGCCCCGCCGCCCATGAGTTCGTCGGCGGTCCACGGGCGATCATCCATCACGTCGTCAAGGCTCAGCGAAAACAGGTCGTCTTCACCCTCATCGAACATGCGGTGCACATGTCCACCAATTGCCGGAATCAATCCACGACCGGTGCATGATGCCTTGCTCAACGCCATTCTGTTCCACCCTTTCGAAATACCAATGACATCGATTATATGGAACTTCCCAAGCGGCTCGGTCTTGGATTCGTGCTTTCCAGAACTCGCGCCCAAAAGGGGAGGGGCAATCCAGGCGAGTGCCTACTTGTCGCCGGCCGCCGCCTTGGCCTCGTTGAGGTAGCTATAGAAGCTGTATTTGGAGATGCCAAAGAACTCGCAGGCGCGCTCGCTCGACTTGGAAATGAGGAAGGCGCCGCGACGGTCGAGGTAGCCAATGGCGCGAATGCGCTCGTCTTTGGTCATAAGAGCCGCGGGCTTGCCCACAAACTGCTCGCACTCGTGCAGCAGGTCCTCGAGCAGGTCACCGATGTTCTTGGTAATGGGCTCGGGCTCGGTATAGCCCGTGCCGCCGGTGCCGGTAAAGGCATCGAGCGAACGCTCAAAAGCCTTCATAAGCGTAATGTCAAAGTTGATGCCCAAAATGCCGACGGGCTTTCCCTCGTCGTTGCGGATAAAGATCGTCGACGATTTGAGCAGCTTACCGTCGGTGGTTTTAGTGAGGTACGGCTCGCGGTCGTGTACATCGGTGGCGCCCTCGTGCATGGACTCAAACACGATATGGCTGGGGCCGTCACCCAGTTTGCGCCCGCTGACGTGGCCGTTTTCGATCACTACGATGGAGTGGTCTACGTCCTCGGTCTCCAGATCGTGGACGACGACTTCGCAGTTGGGGCCAAATTGGAGCGCCAGACCGTGTGCGAGGCGCTTGTAAAACTCAATCTGTGCGGGGGTCATGGGTGCCTTCCTAAAAATTAGTTTGGGCTCACTGTGCCATAAACCACACCTGTTCGCAAATAACGAAAGCGTCGCTGCGTTGTGTGACCGTTCGTCGGCGAAAAAGTACCGATTACGGCAACAAACAATTCGTTAGGTATACCAATCAAAAAGTGTGATAGAACATTACTAACAAACTTTTTGTTTGGCATCCACATAAAAGTTCAGCCGTGTGAATGGGATCGGGCTGAAACGTGTATGCGGGGGCCGGCAAGAGAGGATTTAAGGAGTTCACCGTATGGCCGATAAGATCCAGTGGGCGGGCAACACGATGCCCAAGAGCGATGACAAGCACTTGGGAATCATGAGCCTCGACCACGTGAAGAAGGCCCGCGCCTTCCACCAGTCGTTCCCCCAGTACACCGTCACTCCGCTTGCCCGCCTGGACGGCCAGGCTGCGCGCCTGGGCCTGTCCAACCTGTGCGTTAAGGACGAGAGCTATCGCTTTGGCCTCAACGCCTTTAAGGTCCTGGGCGGTTCGTTTGCCATGGCCAACTACATTGCCGACGAGACCGGCAAGGACGTTGCCGACTGCACCTTCGACTACCTGACCTCCGATCAGCTTGCCAAGGACTTTGGCCAGGCCACCTTCTTTACCGCCACCGACGGCAACCATGGCCGCGGCGTGGCATGGGCTGCCAACAAGCTGGGCCAGAAGGCCGTCGTGCACATGCCTAAGGGTTCCACCAAGCCTCGCTTCGATAACATCGCCGCCGAGGGTGCCACGGTGACCATCGAAGAGGTCAACTACGACGAGTGCGTGCGCATGGCCGCCGCCGAGGCCGACGCCTGCGAGCGCGGCGTCATCGTTCAGGACACCGCCTGGGAGGGCTACGAGAAGATCCCGTCCTGGATCATGGAGGGCTACGGCACCATGGCTTCCGAGGCTGCCGAGCAGCTGCGCGAGATGGCCATCAACCGCCCGACGCACGTGTTTGTCCAGGCTGGCGTAGGCTCGCTCGCCGGCGCCGTGGTGGGCTACTTTACCAACCTGTATCCCGATAACCCGCCCACCTTCGTCGTGGTTGAGTGCGCGCCTGCCGCCTGCCTGTACAAGGGCGCTGCCGCCGGCGACGGCGATCCGCGCATCGTGGACGGCGACATGCCCTCCATCATGGCCGGCCTGTGCTGCGGCGAGCCCAACATCCTGGGCTGGGATATCCTGCGCAACCACACCACTGCCTTCGTGTCCTGTCCCGACTGGGTCACCGCTCGCGGCATGCGCACCCTGGGCGCTCCCGAGAAGGGCGACCCGCGCGTCATCTCCGGCGAGTCCGGCGCTGTGACCACCGGCCTGGTCGAGACTCTCATGCTCGATCCCGAGTACGCCGAGCTCAAGGAGCTCATCGGCCTGGACAAGACGAGCTCCGTGCTCTGCTTCTCCACCGAGGGCGATACGGATCCCGACCAGTATCGCCGTATTGTTTGGGAAGGCGAATATCCCACTTGCTAATCGTTAGGGCGGAGTAAATAGGTATCGCTCCGCCACCTCACAGGTAGATTCCTTCGTTTGAAAGGTTATGAACAATGGCTAAAGAACTCGATTTCGACGCTATCAAGGCTGCTGCTGAGTCCCATCGTGCTGATATGACTCGCTTCCTGCGCGCTATGATCTCCCACCCCTCTGAGTCTTGCGAGGAGGGTGAGGTTGTCGCCTGCATCAAGGCCGAGATGGAGAGCCTTGGCTATGACGAGGTCAAAGTTGACGGCCTGGGCAACGTTATGGGCTTTATGGGCGAGGGCGACAAGATCATCGCCATCGACTCCCACATCGACACCGTCGGCATCGGCAACATCGAGAACTGGGATGCCGATCCCTATGAGGGCTACGAGACCGACGAGATCATCTACGGTCGCGGTGGCTCCGACCAGGAGGGTGGCATGGCTTCTGCTACCTACGCTGCCAAGATGATGAAGGACATGGGCCTCATCCCCGAGGGCTACAAGATCATGGTCGTCGGCACCGTCCAAGAAGAGGACTGCGACGGCATGTGCTGGCAGTACATCTACAACAAGGACGGCATTAAGCCCGAGTTCGTCATTTCCACCGAGCCCACCGACGGCGGCATCTATCGCGGTCACCGCGGCCGCATGGAGATCCGCGTCGACGTTCACGGCACCTCCTGCCACGGCTCCGCTCCCGACCGCGGCGACAACGCCATCTACAAGATGGCCGACATCATCGCCGACGTCCGCGCCCTCAACAACAACGGCTGCGACGAGTCGACCGACATCAAGGGTCTCGTCAAGATGCTCGACCCCAAGTACAACCCCGAGCACTTCGAGGATGCCCGCTTCCTGGGTCGCGGCACCTGCACCGTCAGCCAGATCTTCTACACCAGCCCCAGCCGTTGCGCTGTCGCTGACTCCTGCGCCATCTCCATCGACCGTCGTATGACCGCCGGTGAGACCTGGGAGTCCTGCCTGGACGAGATCCGCAACCTGCCGGCCGCCAAGAAGTACGGCGACGACGTGAAGGTCTCCATGTACATGTACGACCGTCCGTCCTGGACCGGCGAGGTCTACGAGACCGAGGCTTACTTCCCCACGTGGATCAACAAGGAGACCGCTCCGCACGTCAAGGCCCTCGTCGACGCCCACAAGGCCATGTTCGGTGACGAGCGCATCGGCTGCGAGCCCAGCATGGACAAGCGCACCGGTCGCCCGCTGTGCGACAAGTGGACCTTCTCCACGAACTGCGTCTCCATCCAGGGCCGCTACGGCATCCCCTGCGTGGGCTTTGGCCCGGGTGCCGAGTCTCAGGCTCATGCTCCCAACGAGGTCACCTACAAGGACGACCTGGTCACCGCTGCCGCCATGTACGTGGCTGCCCTGAACTTCTACGATCCGAGCCAGGCCGATGGCGATGCCACCGTGTTCCGCGCCGGTCTGACCAACAACAAGATCGACTAGTCCCATTCTTCGATCTTGTTGAGCCGGGGGCCGCTCGTGTCCCCGGCACCCCCTGTTGACTTGGGGCCCGCGGTCGTTATCTCCCATGCTTCCTCAACGGTGGCGGGTCCTCGTCATGGTGTTCTGCATGTTCTGGCCACACGCGCATGCCGGAGCACATCTACTCATTGCGATCGTTTCATCTTTAGAAAGGACATTTCCATGGACGCTAAGTTTACCGAGCTCGTCGAGCAGCTGAACGGCCTCGATTTTAAGGGTATGTACGGCAGCGACTTCCTGCACACTTGGGACAAGACCACCGATGAGCTCAAGGCGCTCTACATCGTCGCCGACGCCCTGCGCGAGCTGCGCGAGAACAACGTTTCGTCCAAGATCTTCGACTCGGGCCTGGCCGTCTCGCTGTTCCGCGACAACTCCACCCGCACGCGCTTCTCCTTCTCTAAGGCCGCCAACCTGCTCGGCCTTGAGCTGCAGGACCTGGACGAGAAGAAGTCCCAGATCGCCCACGGCGAGACCGTCCGCGAGACCGCTACCATGATCTCCTTCATGGCCGACGTCATCGGCATCCGCGACGACATGTACATCGGCAAGGGCGACGCCTACATGGCCGAGGTCTCCGAGTCTGTCCAGCAGGCCTACGAGGACGGCGTTCTGGATCACCGTCCCACGCTCATCTCCCTGCAGTCCGATTCCGACCACCCCACGCAGTCCTCTGCCGACATGCTCTACCTCATCAACGAGTTTGGCGGCCTCGAGAACCTCAAGGGCAAGAAGGTTGCCGTCACCTGGGCCTATTCGCCTTCTTACGGCAAGCCGCTGTCCTGCCCGCAGTCGCTGATCAGCCTGCTGCCCCGTTTTGGCATGGACGTCACCCTGGCCCACCCCGAGGGCTACGATCTCATGCCCGAGGTCGTCGAGCGCGCCAAGGGCTATGCCGCCGAGTCCGGCACCACCTTTAAGCAGGTCAACACCATGGCTGAGGCCTTCGAGGGCGCCGACATCGTGATCCCCAAGAGCTGGGCTCCGTTTGCCGCCATGGAGAAGCGCACCAACCTGTACGCCGAGGGCGACGACGCCGGCATCGCTGCGCTCGAGAAGGAGCTGCTCGCTCAGAACGCCACCCATCAGGATTGGTGCTCCACGACCGAGCTCATGGAGAAGACCGCCAACGGCCAGGACACCATCTTTATGCATCCGCTGCCCGCCGACATCTCTGGTGTCTCTTGCGAGCACGGCGAGGTCAACGCCGACGTCTTTGACATGCACCGCGTGGGCATGTACAAGGAGGCCAGCTACAAGCCGTACGCGATCGCAGCCATGATGTTCCTGCAGAAGGTTGCCGATCCCGCCGCTACCCTCAAGGCCCTCGACGAGCGCAACACCGCCCGTTGGTTCCAGGCCTAAAGCTGGGCTGAGAAATGGCTAAGCGTATTGTTGTCGCCCTGGGTGGAAACGCCCTCGGCGCCAACCTTCCCGAGCAGATGGAGGCCGTCAAGACGACTTCCAAGGCTATCGTCGACCTGATCGAGGAGGGCAACGAGGTTGTCGTCGTGCATGGCAACGGTCCCCAGGTGGGTATGATCGCCAACGCGATGGCCGAGCTCACGCGCTCTAACCCTCAGAAGTACGTTCCCTGCCCGCTGTCCGTTTGCGGCGCCATGAGCCAGGGCTACATTGGCTATGACCTGCAAAATGCGCTGCGCGAGGAAATGCTCGACCGCAATATCGACAAGGGTGTCGCCACCGTGCTCACCCAGGTCGAGGTTGCGGCAGACGACCCGGCCTTTGCCGACCCGGTCAAGCCGATCGGTCCGTGGATGAGCGAGGCCGAGGCCAAGGAGCTGGAGGCCGACCGCGGCTACCAGTTCATCCACGACGAGAAGCAGGGCTTCCGTCGCGTGGTGGCTTCGCCCAAGCCCGTGAACATCGTCGAGCTCGACACCATCAAGTCGCTCGTCGAGTCCAACCACGTGGTGATCTCCTGCGGCGGTGGCGGCATTCCCGTCACCAAGGCCCAGGGCAACCACCTTAAGGGCGCTGCCGCCGTCATCGATAAGGACTTTGCGGCCGAGAAGCTCGCCGAGCAGCTCGATGCCGATGCCCTGATTATCCTGACGGCCGTGGAGAAGGTTGCCATTGGCTTTGGCACCGACCACGAGCAGTGGCTCGACACGCTGACCGCGGCTGACGTAAAGCGTCTGTCCGAGGCCAACGAGTTCGGTCGCGGCTCCATGCTGCCCAAGGTCCAGGCCGCCTCGACGTTTGCCGAGAGCAAGCCGGGCCGCACGGCGCTCATCACGCTGCTCGAGAAGGCGCGTGACGGTCTTGCCGGCAAGACCGGTACCACGTTTACCGGCGACGCTGAGTAGGCATATCTGCACCATTGAGGAGGGTGCCCTGCGTCGCGGGGTGCCCTCCTTTGTGCTATGGGGAGCCAAGAGGCGTTCGCTGGAAAACGAGTGCGTGCCTGTTCCGACGGAGTGTGAGCTTGCTATGGTGGGTATAGCAACTATGGTGTCCAAGGCAGCCAGGGGAGGTTTGCGGAGATGAAACTTGGTTGCGTCATTATGGCTTCGGGCGAGGGCAAGCGATTTGGCTCTAACAAGATGCTCGCCGATATCTATGGCGAGCCGCTGATTGCCCGGACCATTGATTCGGTTCCCCGGGGCTTTGACGTTGTGGTTTCGACGCGTTGGCCCGAGGTCGCTCAGATTTGTGATGACAAGCATTGCCCGTGCGTGCTGCACGATGGCGAGCTGCGCAGCGAAAGCGTCCGTGCGGGCCTTTCGTGGGGAGTCGAACGCAACTGGAAAGGTTGCCTCTTTTTGCCGGGCGACCAGCCGCTCGTGAGTTCGGATTCTTTTGAGGCTATGGTTCGTGCATTTGACGAGCGTGGCCGCAAGCATCCGGTGCGTCTTGCGTGCAACGGTGAGCCTTCGAGCCCGGTGCTCTTTCCGGCGGAACTGTTCGATGCACTTATGTGTCTTGAGGGTAAGGACGGCGGCGGTTCGATCCTCAAGGACCGTACCGACGTGGTGCTGGTCGAGGCGCGTGCCTACGAGCTGTGGGACGTCGATACCGTCAAGGGACAGCGACGCATAACGGAGCATATCGCCGCCTGCTCGTATTTTGATCGCGTGGCCAACTGCATCAATCAATAAGGAGCAATTATGATCATCATCAAAAACGGCGCACTCGTGACGCCCCAGGGGCTTCGCCGCGCCGATCTTGCCATGGATGGCGATAAGATCGTGCGGATTGCCGCGGCGATTGAGCCGGCCGAGGGCGATACCGTCGAGGATGCTGCGGGCTGCTGGGTGTTCCCGGGCTTTATCGATGGGCACACGCACATGCAGTGCTGGACCGGCATGGATTGGACAGCCGATAGCTTTGAGACCGGCACGCGCGCGGCTGCCTGCGGCGGCACGACGACCATTGTGGACTACGCGACGGCCGATCGCGGCGTGACCATGCCCGATGCCTTGGTCGAGTGGCGTCATCGCGCCGACGGCACCTGCACCGCCAACTATGCCTTCCATATGGCGCTTGCCGAGTGGAATGAGCGCAACCGCGCCGATCTTTCGGCCATGCGCGAGGCGGGCGTGTCGTCGTTTAAGACCTACTTTGCCTACGACCATCTGCGCCTGGACGATGCCGAGACGCTCGAGGTGCTGGAGGAGCTCAAGCGCGTGGGCGGTATCCTGTGCGTGCATTGCGAGAACGGCACGTTGGTCAACGCGCTGCAGAAGCGCGTGTTTGAGCAGGGTATCCACGGGCCCGAGGGCCATGCGCTCAGCCGTCCGGACGTGTGTGAGGCCGAGGCCGTGAGCCGCCTGCTGTATCTGGCGCACTTGGCCGGGGACGCTCCGGTCAACGTGGTGCACCTTTCGACCAAGCTGGGGCTCGAGGCCATTCGCGCTGCCAAAGCGCGCGGGCAGAAGAACATCTATGTCGAGACATGCCCTCAGTATCTGATGCTCGACGACACCTGCTATCTGGAGCAGGGCGAGGACGGCTTTGCGGGCGCCAAGTACGTGATGAGCCCGCCGCTGCGCCATGCCGGTGACCGTGCCGCGCTGCGCGAGGCGCTTGTGGCTGGCGAGATCGATACTATTGCGACCGATCATTGCGGCTTTAACCTGCACGGGCAAAAGGACCGAGGACGCGATGATTTCCGCGCGATTCCCAACGGCGGGCCCGGCGTGGAGCATCGTCCCGTCGCGATCGCTACGAGCTTTGAGGGACAGCTGGGTCCCGAGGATCTGTGCCGCCTGATGAGCGAGAACCCGGCGCGCGTCTTTGGCATGTATCCGCACAAGGGCTGTCTTGCCGAGGGCGCCGATGCCGACGTGTGCGTGTGGGATCCCAAGGCGCGCTGGACGATTAGCGCCGCGACGCAGCATCAGGCCGTGGACTACACGCCGCTCGAGGGCTTTGAGGCGCACGGCCGCGCCAAGGCCGTGTTTGTGAACGGCGTACTGGCTGCGCGCGACGGCGAGCCCACCGGAGCCCAACCCGGCCGCTACGTCCCCCGCTAACAGGAAGGCCGCCAAATTAGCTACCCCTGGAGGCTGGTGGCGATGAGGGGGCGGCCGAGGGCTGCCTCGAAGCGATCTGCCATCGTTGGATCGGCAAGCGTGTCGACTTGGTTGAGCATGATGTGGGCATTGTTGAGGTTCAGCATCTGCAGCTCGGCATTGAGCACCTGGGCGACGCGCTCTGGGGTGGCAGCGTCGGTGGGCTCGCAGCCGCAGCGCTCGCAGAAGAGCTCGGGGCGGTGGACAACCTCGGCGACGGGCTTGCCCAGCCCCGAGGCGCCGACGACCCAGACAACGTTTGCCGTGGCGGCGGGAATTACCGGCTCCCAGGCGGCATGCGCCTTGAGCGGGAGTCGCTTGCTGCCATCTGCCTCGGCCAACACATAGTCAAAGCGCTGCGCCAGCTGGTCGATCGGCTCAGCGGGGGCGGAGAGCTTGCCTGTCTCCGGGTCCAAAACACCCGCCTGGCAGATGCTTCCGCGGACAAGTCCCGCGCATGCCTCGCAGGTGCAGCCGGGAACATGCGGGGTCCCCGGCTTCCAGGGCGCGGCGTCCAGGCGACGGCTCGACCCGTCCCATGGCACGCCGGCGACGGGAAACATGTGCGTGGTGGTGCAGAGGAGCACGCGCCCGCCGCCGCGCATGAGCTCGAGACCCAGCATCTTCAGCAACGTCGACTTGCCGCCGCTGCCGATAATTGCGGTAATGCCCGGCTCGATCTTGAGCGCGGAGGCAAGGTTTCCGCTCGTCGTTTCCATCTGTTCACCGCCGTATAATACTGTGATAATAAATAATCATCAGAGTAGCGGCCGAACCGCTTTTGCTCTACTCAAACCGTAGCACAGGGAGGTGCCCCGGGAATGCTCGTTTATGTTCGCGGCGCCGGCGATATCGCCACGGGCGTCGCCGCTCGCTTGGTGCGCGCCGGCGTTTCGGTCGTTATGGCCGATATCGCGGTTCCCACGTGCATCCGCCGCACAATCTGTTTTTGCGAGGCCATTCGCCTGGGCGAGGTCGAGGTCGAAGGCATTCGCGCTCGCTTGGCACGGACGCCGGCTGAGGCGCTTGAGATTACCGAGGCTGGAGACGTCGCCGTTGTGGTGGACCCTCAGGCCAAGATGCTCGATGAGCTTAAGCCCGCGGCTGTGGTCGACGCGATTTTGGCTAAGCGCAACTTGGGCACCACGCGCGACATGGCGCCTGCCGTCATCGCTGTGGGGCCGGGCTTTACCGCGCCGGTTGACTGCGACGCCGTGGTCGAGACCATGCGCGGACATTTTCTCGGCCGTGTCATTACCCAAGGTTCGCCCCAGCCCAACACGGGCGTGCCGGGCATTATCGCCGGCTATGGCAAGGAACGTGTTATCCACAGCCCCGCCGCCGGCGTGTTTAGGTCCGACCGCACCATCGGCGACATCGTGAGTGCCGGCGATGTGATCGGGTATGCGGGTGATACTCCCATGGTCACGCAGATTGACGGCTGCTTGCGCGGCCTTTTGGCCGACGGTGTTCAGGTGACCGAGGGCTTTAAATGTGCCGACGTCGACCCGCGCGGCGATGCCAGCTATATCAACTATATTTCGGACAAGGCGACGTCGGTCGGCGGCGGCGTGCTCGAGGCGCTCGCCATGCTCACCGGTGTATTCCAGGGATAGGAAATTGCAATGGAAAAGCTCGATGTGGTGAATGCTGCGCTTGGCGCTCTGAAGGCTGGTAAGACGTGCGAGCTGGTGGTAGTTGCCGGCACGGCAGGGTCATCGCCGCGCGGCGTGGGCGCCTGGATGGCCGTCTTTGCCGATGGCAGCCAAGCAGGTACCATCGGCGGCGGCAAGATCGAGCTCTTTGCGCTGAACGAGGCGCGCGAGCTGCTGGCCGCAGGGCAATCGCGTCTGGTCCGCTACACCATGGGCGGCGAGAACTCCGATACCGGCATGATCTGCGGCGGAGCCATCTGCCTGTGCTATCTGCACCTGGATGTATCGCAGGTGCCGTTGTTCCAGTCGGTTGCCGACGTCTTGGCGTATCGACGCATCGGCGACTTCGTCATCGACTTTGAACCGTTTATCGCAAACGCGCTCGAGGGCGATGTGGCCGAGTACCATGGCGGGGCATCGCGCCATACCATTGCGGGCTGCCCCGAGCTTTCGCTGGTGGAGGAGGGGAGTAAGGTCACCTACACCAACGCCGCCTCCGAGATTCCCCCGGCGCACATCGAGACGCTCTGCCCCGAGGGCCTGACCTACATCTTTGGCTGCGGACACGTGGGCGCTGCGACGGCGCGCGTACTCACGGCGGCGGGCTTTGCCGTTGTGGCGTGCGATGACCGCCCCGGCACGCTGACGCCCGAATGGGTGCCCGGTGTCTACGATCGTCGCCTGGTCGATTACAAGAACCTGAGCAAGCAGTGCCCCATCGGCCCGCGCGACTTGGTGGTCGTGGCCACAGCAGGCCACAAGTCCGATATCGACGTGGTGATTCAGGCCATGCGCGCTAAACCCGCCTATCTGGGCTGCTTGGGCTCGCGCCGCAAGACGGCCTTTGTGCGCGCCCGTTTGGAGCAGGAGGGCTTTACGCAGGACCAGATCGACGAGCTGCACCTGCCGATCGGCGTTGCCATCGAGGCCGAGGATCCCGAGGAGATCGCCATCTCCATCGCTGCCGAGATGATTCACCTGCGCCGCACCAAGCTCGTCCCCCGCAAGCGCTAATCTCATCCCCATATATGAGTTGCGATGAAATACGGACTGTTTATGCCTGTTAAGCCATCAAACAGTCCGTATTTCGCCGCAACTGCTGTTTGTCCCCGGGGTATGCAGGATTGCGGGTCAAAATGCTACCTGCGCCATATGCCCTATAATGTCCGACCGTTGAGCGGCATGGGGCCGCTGCCTAGGGTATGGGAGGCGCAAATGGCAGAGTCGGCAGCAGGGGATGCCCTGTTCGAGCGAACGGGAAAAGTTTCGTTTGTGCAGGTATTGCCCCATGCGCTGCAGCATGTGCTGGCGGCATTCGCGGGTATCGTCACGCCCGCCATCATCATTGCGTCGGTCTGCGGCTTTACCCCTCAGGAGGAGGCCGCCGTCATCCAGGCGTCGCTCGTCCTCTCGGCGCTTGACATTTTCCTTCAACAGTTTCCCATAAAAGGTGTCGTCGGTTCGGGCCTGCCCATTGTGATGGGTGCGAGCTTTACCTTCGTGCCGGCGCTCAAGGCAGTCGGTCTTGAGCTTGGTTTTGAGGCCGTGCTGGGCGCCCAGGTAATCGGCGGCGCGCTCGTCGCGCTCTTCGGCCTACTGTTTAGGCGCGTGAGTTTTCTGTTTCCGGCCCCGGTGCTCGGTACCGTCATCTTTGTGATCGGCCTGTCTCTGTGCCCGGTCGCTGTGGCTTCTATGGCGGGCGGGGAGGGCGCTGCCGATTTCGGCAGTGTCACCAACTGGGCCGTCGCGCTCGTGACGTTTGTCGTCACCTTTGTGGCCGGCAACTACGGCAAGGGCGCGCTTAGGCTGGGCAGCATCCTGGCCGGTATCTGCGCGGGCTTTGTTTTGGCTGCGGTGTTGGGCACGGTCGATTTCTCGGCCATCGCGACCGCCAGCTGGTTCGCCCCGCCGGCCCTGGGCGCCCATCGCCTTGTGTTCGACCCGGCCGCGTGCGCCGTTGTGGGCGTTGTCGCCATTGTCAACGCAGTACAGGTCATGGGCGAATTTGCCGCCGTGTCGTCCGCTGCGCTCGATACCCCTGCGACCGATAGCCAGATCTCGGGTGGCCTGATCGCCAACGGCCTGGTCGGTATGCTGTCAGGCTTTTTGGGCGGCGTCCCCACGGCAACCTTTGGCCAGAATGTGGGCATTATCGCCGAGAACAAGGTCGTCAACCGCATGGTCTTTACGCTTGCCGCCGCCATCTTGCTCATCGCGGGCCTGCTGCCCAAGTGCGCGGCAGTGCTCACGTCCATTCCGCAGCCGGTCATCGGCGGCGCCACGATCGGCGTGTTCGCGACCATTGGCATGAACGGTGTGGTCATGTTTGCCCGCCACGGCCTGTCTCAGCGCGATACCACGCTCATGGGTCTCTCTATCGCCTTTGGCACGGGTATTGAGCGCACGGCCGGCGCGCTTGCTGGCGCTGGATTCCCCGCATGGGTCGGCACCGTCTTTGGCGGATCCTCTATTGCCGTCGCCGCGCTTGTCGCCGTCGTCCTCAACCTGGTCCTGCCCCACCAAAAATAACGCCCCATATATGAGTTGCGGTGGAATACGGACTGTTTAAGCCTTCTAAACCGTCAAACAGTCCCTATTTCACCGCAACTGCTTTTTGGGACCCATTTGTGCGGGGGAGTTGTGGAGTTGTGCAGGCAGACGAGGTTTTTCTGGAAATACGCACCCAATGCGCGTATAGTACCGATTGTTTTGTCGGCTCCTGCTGCGTCGAGTCCAAACCGCGAAATGCCATGAGCGGCGCGGATGCAGCCAGGAGGCACGAGGACAACCCACCGTGGCCACGCCCCGTGCTTAAAACCCCAAGAAGGAGTGAACAATGGCAGAAGAGAAGTATGTGCCACGTCTGAAGACCAAGTACAACAACGAGGTCAAGCAGCAGCTTCAGGACAAGTTCCAGTACGAGAACGTCATGATGATCCCCAAGTTTGAGAAGATTGTCGTGAACATGGGTGTCGGCGAGGCCGCTACCGATTCCAAGGCCATCGACGGTGCCGTGCGCGACCTGCGCGCCATCACCGGTCAGCAGCCGATGATCACCCGTGCCCGCAAGTCCATCGCTACCTTCCGCCTGCGCGCTGGTATGCCGATCGGCTGCAAGGTTACCCTGCGTGGCGACCGTATGTGGGAGTTCTTCGATCGTCTGACCTCCGTCGCGATCCCCCGTATCCGCGACTTCCGCGGCATCTCCGCCAAGAGCTTCGACGGCCGTGGTAACTTCTCCATGGGCGTCACCGAGCAGCTCATCTTCCCCGAGATCGACTTCGACTCCGTCGATCACCAGCGTGGTATGGACATCACTTTCGTGACCACCGCCAACACCGATGAGGAGGCCAAGGCCCTTCTGGACGCCTTCGGTTTCCCGTTCAAGAAATAGGTTCACCTGCCCTATGAGCGCCGTTCCCAGAAGGGGGCGGCGCTTGGGGCGAACAATACTCTATGTGAGGAGGATATAAGTGGCTAAGACATCGATGATCGTCAAGTGCAATCGCAAGCAGAAGTTCTCTACTCGTGAGTACACGCGCTGCCAGCGCTGCGGCCGTCCGCACTCTGTGTACCGCAAGTTCGGCCTGTGCCGTGTCTGCTTCCGCGAGCTTGCACTCAAGGGCGAGCTTCCCGGCGTTAAGAAGGCCAGCTGGTAAGTCACTACCAGCGTTTCAAGCATCAGTTTGGAACAGGGAAAACGCGCTAAAAAGGCTTTGCCGTTAAGGGCGGCGAAGAACCAAGAGCACGTGTTCATCAAGAACGAAGGAGAATCTGTATGAACCTTACAGACCCGATCGCAGATATGCTTACGCGCATCCGTAACGCTAACTCTGTGAACAAGGCCACGGTCTCCATGCCGAGCAGCAAGAAGCTCGTTGAGATCGCTCGTGTTCTGCACGAGGAGGGCTACATCGAGGGCTACGATGTCGAGGACACCGTTCCCCAGAAGACTCTGCACATCACGCTTAAGTATGGTCCCAAGAAGGCTAAGGTCATCAACGGCATCCGCCGCATTTCCAAGCCGGGCCTGCGTAAGTACACCGGCGTTGCCGACATGCCCCGCGTCCGCGGTGGCCTTGGTACCGCCATTATTTCCACCAGCCATGGCGTCATGACCGACCGCGATGCTCGCAAGCACAACGTCGGCGGCGAGATCATCGCTTACGTCTGGTAATTCGCTCGGTAGGTAGAAGGAAAGGAGATCACCGTGTCTCGTATCGGTAATAAGCCTGTCCAGATTCCCGCCGGAGTCGAAGTGGCAGTCAACGGCAACAACGTTGTCGTCAAGGGCCCCAAGGGCCAGCTCGAGCTCGATGTCTTTGAGAAGCTCGCTATCAACGTCGAGGACAACGTCCTCACCGTTTCCCGTCCCGACGACGAGCGTGAGACCCGTGCCCGTCACGGCCTCACCCGCGCCCTCATCCACAACATGGTTGTTGGCGTTTCCGAGGGCTTCGAGAAGAAGCTCGAGCTCGCCGGCGTCGGTTACCGCGTGCAGCAGAAGGGCAAGAACCTCGAGTTCTCCCTGGGCTTCTCGCACCCCGTGATCGTCGAGGCTCCCGAGGGCATCACCTTCGAGGTTCCCGACAACACCCACGTGAACGTCAAGGGTATCAACAAGCAGCAGGTCGGTCAGATCGCCGCTGAGATCCGCGGCCATCGTCCTCCCGAGCCTTACAAGGGCAAGGGTATCCACTACGTTGGCGAGCACATCCGCCGCAAGCTGGGTAAGGCCGCCAAGTAGTCGTAACCGACTCACTCGCATAAGACCAGCACCCCGTCAGGTGCTGGCAAGATCAACCTTTTTAGGAGTTTACGTATGAACAAGCATAAGGCGAAGCTGGAAGGCCTCAAGCGTCGTCAGCGTCGTGTTCGCGGCAAGGTCTCGGGTACCTCCGAGCGTCCGCGTCTTCGCGTGACCCGTACTAACGCCAACATCTATGCCCAGATCATCGACGACAGCAAGGGCTCCAGCCTGACGCTCGTCTCTGCCTCGACCCTCGAGGCCGAGTTCAAGGGCACCCACACCTCGAACAAGGAGGCTGCGGAGAAGGTCGGTCAGCTCGTTGGCAAGCGTGCCATCGAGGCCGGCATCACCAAGGTCGCCTTCGATCGCGGTGGCCGTATCTACCATGGCCGCGTCAAGGCCCTCGCCGACGGTGCTCGTGCCGCCGGTCTCGAGTTCTAGGAGGTATGTAGCACATGGCTCGTAATCAGAAGCAGCAGCGCGAGGCCTCCGAGTTCGAGGAGCGCGTCGTTTACATCAACCGCGTGTCGAAGACCGTCAAGGGTGGTCGTCGCATGAGCCTCGTCGCTCTCGTCGTCGTTGGCGACGGCAAGGGCAACGTCGGCGTTGGCATGGGCAAGTCCGCTGAGGTGCCCCTGGCCATCTCCAAGGCGTCTCTCGATGCCAAGAAGAACATGTTCCACGTGCCGGTGACCGAGCAGGGCACCATCCCGCACGAGGTTCTCGGCCACTTTGGTGCCGGCCGCATCATCATCAAGCCCGCTGTCGAGGGTACCGGCGTTATCGCCGGCGGCGCTGTGCGTCCCCTCTTCGAGCTTGCTGGCATCAAGAACGTCCTGTCCAAGTCCCTCGGTACCGACAACGGCCTCAACATCATCAAGGCTGCCGTCGAGGGCCTCAAGGAGCTCTCCAGCCCTGAGGACGTCGCGGCTCGCCGTGGCCTGACGGTCTCCGAGATGTTCGTCGGTAAGGAGAACTAAGCATGGCTGACACCATCAAGATCAAGCAGGTCCGCAGCACCAACGGTTGCAAGCAGGACCAGGTCCGTACTGTCCGTGCCCTCGGTCTCCACAGGATCCGCGAGGTTCGCGAGATTGCTGACAACGAGTCCGTCCGCGGCATGATCTTCAAGGTCAAGCACCTTGTCGAGATTGTAGAGGAGTAGCAAATGCAGCTTCACGATCTTACTCCCGCGCCCGGTTCCACCAAGAACCGTAAGCGCGTCGGCCGTGGCAATTCTTCGGGTCACGGCACCACTTCTGGCCGCGGCCAGAAGGGCCAGGGTTCCCGCTCTGGTGGCACCAAGGGTGCCGGCTTCGAGGGTGGCCAGACTCCGCTGGCTATGCGCCTGCCCAAGCTTCCGGGCTTCCGCAACCCCCGTCGTATCGAGTACACCGCTGTTAACGTTGAGCGTCTCGAGCGTAAGTTCGAGGACGGCGCTGTAATCGACGGTGCCGCTCTTAAGGCCGCTCGCATCACCAAGAGCGAGTTCGAGCCCGTCAAGGTGCTCGGCAATGGTGAGCTCACCAAGAAGTTCACGGTCAAGGTCGACAAGGTCAGCGCTTCTGCGCAGGCCAAGATCGAGGCCGCTGGCGGAAAGGTCGAGCTGCCGTGCTAAATGGTCTTAAGAATGCTTTCCGCATCAAAGAATTGCGCGAAAAGATTCTTTTTACCATAGCTATGCTCGTCGTGTACCGCATTGGTGCGCACGTTCCTGTGCCCGGCATTCCCTTCCAGGGGATGCTGGGCCTTTTCTCGACCGATAACAATTCGGTCGCCGCAGGTGCTATGGCCCTCCTGAATCTTTTCTCTGGCGGCGCGTTGAGCTATGTGTCGGTGTTTTCGCTGGGCATCATGCCTTACATCACCAGCTCGATCATCCTCCAGATGCTCCAGGCCGTCGTGCCTTCCCTGCATGAGCTTGCCCGCGAGGGCGAGGTCGGTCAGACCAAGATTACGCAGTATTCGCGTTACCTCACCCTGGCTCTGGCAATCCTCAACTCCGTGGGTTACCTCTTCCTCTTTAAGAGCTTCGGCATCAGCTTCAATGGCGCCGGCGCTCCCGAGATCATCTTCGACCTCATGATCGTCGGTACGCTCACCGCAGGCGCTATGCTGATCATGTGGATTGGTGAGCTCATCACCCAGCGCGGTATCGGCAATGGCATGTCGCTGATCATCTTTGCGAACATCATGGCCGGTCTGCCGCAGGCGATCTTCTCCAGCACCGAGGGCAATGCCGGTGGCATCATCACCATGGTGATCATCTGCGCCATCATCCTGCTGGTTATCCCGCTGATTGTTTTCCTTGAGCGCGGCCAGCGCCGCATCCCGGTCTCTTACGCCAAACGCGTCGTGGGCCGTCGCATGATGGGTGGCCAGACCACCTACCTGCCCATCAAGGTCAACACCGCGGGTGTCGTGCCGATCATCTTCGCTTCGGC
The DNA here is from genome assembly GCA_958446785.1 of uncultured Collinsella sp. Lineage (GTDB taxonomy): Bacteria > Actinomycetota > Coriobacteriia > Coriobacteriales > Coriobacteriaceae > Collinsella. The sequence goes on from CAUCXP010000009.1 coordinate 20,229, forward strand.
GCTGCTGTACTTCCCGGCTCAGATTGCCGTGTTCTTCCCCGGCATCGGCTGGATTCAGGCAGTTGCCTCCGCGCTTTCGACCGGT
>CAUCXP010000010.1 GCA_958446785.1 uncultured Collinsella sp.
AGCCGAGCTCATGGCGCGTCCGGTGGAGCTACTGCTTGATGTTCTGCGTCGCGAATCCGACGTGGTCTTTATCGATACCTCGGTCTTTTGGGGCGACGCCGTGGCGGCTGCGGTGGCGGCGAGCGACCGTTGCCTGGTCGTTGGCGATGCGGCGGTGTCGTCCGCGACATCGGCGTCGCGCGTCATCGAACTGGCAAGTCGAGTAGGTGTGCCGCGCACGCGCATGAGCGCCGTGTTCAACCGGTTCGGTGCGCGCGGGGCAGACGAGGACGTCGCCATGCGCTTTGAGATTGCCTGTGCGTTGAGCTCCAAGATTCGTATCGCCGATGGCGGGCAGGATCTCGCCGCGCTCATGGCGTTTGGGCGCGCTGACGAGGCGGTGGGGCAGACCAGCGCTTTTGCGACTAGCATGCGCGAGGCCACGCGCGAGATGCTCGTGGAACTGGGGTGCGCCGTCGGCCCTTGGAGCGATATGGTCGCCGACCGTGCAACGCGTACCGAACGCCCGCGTATCCGCCTTCCCTGGTTGCGCGAGGGTGATCAGCGATGAGCCTGCAAACGAGGATTAAGGCTGCCGGCGCTGCAGCGGCGGCAGCGCCTGTAGATGCGGGGCGTCGCCGCGCGGTGAAACGACGCACCAAGCGCGCCGTGATGGACCGCATGGGTTACGACGAAGTGGCGCGTATCAGCGCCTATATCGACCCGGCACTTGCCCGCTCGGAATTGCGTCCTGCGGTGGAGGCGGCGCTCAATGTTGAGGAGCCGACCGATCTCGCGACGCCCGAGCGCGAAACCATCATCGACGAGATTTTGGATGACGTGGTGGGCTTGGGGCCGTTGCAGCCGCTCATCGAGGACGACACCGTTACCGAGATCATGATCAACGGCTGTCGCTCGGCTTTCTTTGAACGCGGCGGCGTCTTGTACCCCATCGAGCATGCGTTTGAGGATGATGAGCAGATCCGTGTGCTTATCGACCGCATTATCTCGCCGCTCGGTCGTCGTATCGACGAGCGTAGCCCCATCGTCAACGCCCGCCTCAAGACGGGTTATCGCGTCAACGCGGTGATTCCACCCGTGGCGATCGACGGGCCAATCCTCACCATCCGAAAGTTCTCGGACCGTATCTGCTCGCTGGACGAGCTCGTGGGGTTGGGATCGCTGCCGCTTTGGTATGCGCAGCTGCTGTCGTGTGCGGTGTCGCTGCGACAAGACCTGGCGGTTGCGGGAGGCACGGGATCTGGTAAGACCACCCTGCTCAACGCGTTGTCATGTGAGATTTCCACCGGCGAGCGCATCGTGACGATCGAGGACTCTGCCGAGCTCAAGTTTGCGCATCATCCGCACGTGGTGCGCCTAGAGGCGCGCGAGGCTTCAATTGAGGGTGAGGGCGCGGTGACGATCCGCGACCTGGTGACTAATGCCCTGCGCATGCGCCCCGACCGCATCGTGGTGGGCGAGGTGCGCGGTGCCGAGTGCTGCGACATGTTGCAGGCCATGAACACGGGCCACGACGGATCGCTCACCACACTTCATGCGGGTTCAGAACAGGAGACCGTGGTGCGTTTGACGTTGCTTGCACGTTATGGGATCGATCTGCCGAGTGAGCTTATCGAGGAGCAGATTGCCATGGCACTCGACGGTATCGTGATGTCCGAGCGCCACGCCGATGGCAGGCGTTTTGTCTCCTCGTATTCGGGGGTGCGACGTGCCGCATCGGGCGGCGTAGAGCTCGAGCGCTATGTGACGTTCGATGCCGCCGAGCGCACCTGGACGCTTGACCGCGAGCCGCCGTTTATCGCAGAAGGCCTGCGGTCGGGGACGCTCACACAAGAGGAGGTGGACGAATGGAGATCGCTGTGCCCCTCGTCGTAGGGGGCTTGGCAGGGCTTTCTGTCGCGACGGCGTGCGGGGCGGAACCTCGTGTGCCGCAGGTACCGCCGGCGGAGCTGGCACGTCAGGCGCTCGAGACGGTGGCAGAGAAGCTGCCGCGTGAGCTGGTGAAAAACGATCTGCTGAAAAAGATCGCCCGTTCGTGGGCATCGCTGGCTCCGGCGCATCGCCTTGGCCTCGTGATCGAGGATGCTTCGGGATGTTTGGCGTTTCTGCTGCTATCGAGCGGTGTCTGCTGCGTTTTACTAACGATGGTGTCGTTATCGCCCCTCGGATTTGCCTTGGGACTTGTTGCTCCGTTTGCCGTTGGTGCCGCTCGGGATGGCTTTGAGAGCCGGCGCGAGCAACACGATGCAGAAGAGGCAATGCCCGAGGCGTTTACCGCACTTTCCATGTCGCTTGCCTCGGGACATTCGCTGGCCCAGGGCATGCGCTTTGTGGGCGCTCATGCGCAAGAGCCAGTGCATAACGAGTTTTTGCGGGTGGCGGCGGCGATCGATTGCGGCATCTCGGCGACCGACGCGCTCGATGACTTGCTCGTGCGTATCGACGCCCCCGGTCTTTCGCTTGTGACCTTGGCGCTTAAGGTGTCTCAGCGCACCGGCGCTCCGCTTGCCGACTTACTGTCCGAGGCGTCGAGCATGGTGGGGGAGCGCATTGAGCTCAAGCGCCGCCTGGATGTTAAGACGTCGCAGGCTCGCATGTCTGCGCATATGGTCGCGGCGATGCCGGCGGGCATGTGCGCGGTGTTGGCGCTGCTTTCGGCAGATTTTCGTCGCGGTCTTGCGACGCCTGCCGGCGCGGGCGCTGTGGTGCTGGGTCTTGCCCTCAACGCCGTTGCCCTGGTGGTTATCCGGCGCATTATGCGGGTGGAGCTATGAGCGCCTCGGTTGCAGTTGCGGCTTGCCTGTGCGCCCTGAGTGTATTTGTCGCGACGGGTTTTGATCGGGCGGATGCACGCAAGATCGCAGGGGCCTGCAAGCGCGAGGCGGTGCTGGTCGCTGCCGCTGGTCGCTCGGTGGTCGATGCTCTGACCGCGCGAGTGAAGGGCGCGGTTGGAGCGGGCGGCCCGGCGCGAGTGTCGCTCGGCGAAGTTTCCGAGATGATCGATGTTGTGCGCTTGGGTCTTTCGGCCGGTCTTTCGTTTGATGCGGCGCTTGAGATTTTCTGCGCCAACCGCCGGTCAGTGCTGGCTCTTCGCCTTGAGCGCGCCTGCATGGCGTGGCAGGTGGGCGTGGGCACGCGTGAGGACGAGTTGTTGGCCGCCGCGCGCGACCTGGACGTGCGAGCGCTCGAGACCTTTGCCATCACGGTGGGGCAGGCGCTCGCCCTGGGTGCCCCACTTGCCGAGACGCTGGCCGCTCAAAGTCTCGAGATCCGTGCGGCTCATCGCGCCGCGGTCGAGCGCGAGATCGAGCGTGCGCCCGTCAAGCTGCTGATTCCCACCGGCACGCTCATCTTGCCGGCGTTGCTTCTGTCCATATTGGGCCCGCTGCTGGGAGCAGGCGGGATGATGTAGGGAGGAATACATGAACACGATGACTGACACTGCTGGCAAGGTGCAGGGCTGGGCGTTTTGCCGGGCGGCACATGTTCGTCAGCGCGCCAAGGAACTATTGCAGGAGGAGAGTGCGCAGGGTACCACCGAGTATGCCATCTTGGTCGGCGTGCTCGTGGTGATCGCGATTATCGCCATCGTCGCATTTAAAGGCAAGGTCCAAGATCTATGGAACGCTATCAGCGAGGGCATCAACAGCCTGTAGAGGGCGAGCGCCCCGTCGGGGTGCTGCTGGTGTTTGCTTGCCTGACCGTGGCGATAGCGGCGGTGCTTTGGGGGCTTAACGCCGCGCGGCAGCAGCGTCCTGGGACCGCCTCCGATTTGGGCTCAGATTCGGCGGTGGCGTCTCAAAAAGATGAGATGCGAGATGCGGACGATTCGGATGTCGCTGTCACGGCGCAAACCTTTCTGCGGACGCTCGACAAGCGGTCTGGCACTGCGACGGATTCGCCTGGGGGCAACGCGATTGTGGTCCGGCTTGCATGGTCCGAGGACCGACCGATGACCGAAGCGGCGGCGGATGTGCTGCGTTCCTATCGCGAGGTACCCACGGCGCAACTTGCTCTGAGCGGCTATCTCGACATCAAGGGAAACGTGTGGGGCGCCATCGTGCGTGACGGACGCGGCTGGGTCGATATAGTGACGGTTGCTGCGGATACTGGCGATGCTTCGTGTCGTCTGCGCGCCGTGCGCCTGGTCCCGCAAACAATAAGCTCAAAGGAGGGGTCGTGAAATGCATGGCGTTCTGCGTGAGGAGGTTGCCCAAGCGACTGTGGAATACGCCATCGTCACGGTGGCGCTGTTATCGATCGTGCTGGCGATTGCGGGACTTTGGCGTGCTGGCACCGATGGGCGCTTGGCGGCGCTGGTTGAGCGGGCGGCATCCCATGGCGTTGCCTCGATGTCGGTTATCGACGCCGCTGCGGGCGCTAAGGACATCGCGTTGTATTGATATCGCGTGCGAGGACCGGGCGCAGTCTACGGTCGAGGCCGCTTTTTTGCTGCCGACGTTTCTGACGCTCATCCTTCTCGCACTGCAACCGGTGTGCCTGCTCTATACGCGCGCGGTCATGGAGTCTGCCGCCGCCGAGACCGCGCGGCTCATGACCACGACGACGGCGGAGGACGACGATCTTAAGGAGTTCACCCGCCGCCGGCTTGCCGCAGTGCCCAACGTTTCGATTTTTCATGCCGGCGGGCCGCTGTCGTGGGATATCGAGCTTGGCCGGGTCGGTGCGGGTGGCGTCTCGTCCGTGTCCGTTTCCGGCGAGGTCAAGCCGTTGCCCGTGATCGGTGCGTTTGCGCAGGCTATGGGTGGTACCGCCGAGGGCGGCTACGTTGAGCTCAAGGTCGATGTCTCGTATCAATCGCGTCCCGAATGGCTGGAGGGAGATTATGATTCGTGGATTGCTACATGGGATTAAGCGTTTCTGGTCTAGACGCGTTTTGACGCGCCGTCCGAGTTGCCATTGCAAGCGAGGTGGCTTTATGGGTCGAGCCGGTGTCGATCTGTTTATCGAAGACGGTGCCTATACCACGCTTTCTTCTGCCGTGGTCATCCTAGTGGTGCTCACATTGTTGTTTTCGTCGACCGCGGCGATATGGAGCATGTCGCGTGCCGGGGACACCCAGGTGGCGGCTGATAGCGGCGCGCTGGCGGGTGCCAACGTGGTGTCGTCCTATCACACGGCTGCCACGGTGGTTGATGCGAGTATCTTGAGTCTGGGGCTGGCGGGGTTTGCCACGATCGGGACGGGCCTGGCCGCCATCCTCATCCCGGGTGCCGAGCCGGTTGCCGGCAATATGGTCGACACCGGGATCGAGATCATTAAAACGCGCAACAAGTTTGCCAAAAGCGCATCGGAAGGCTTACAGAAAATCGAGACGGCTCTGCCGTATCTGATCGCCGCGCGTGCCACGCAGGCGGTGTCGGCGCAGGATACCGATAGTGTGACCTATACCGGTACGGCGCTTGCCGTGCCCAGGACATCCGAGTCGGACTTCGCTGCGATCAAAGGGTCAGAGATCTCGACCGATACCATTAAAGACACATCAGATGATTTAGAGCGTGCGGCCGAGGAGCTGCGGAAGGCTTCTGAGGACACGGCGAAGGCTAAAGAGCGTGCTTGGCTGGCGGATTGTGGTGGGTCTGACAAGGGCTCGGTCGGCAGCTGTTCTTGCATGTGGGAGCGCGCGAAAAGCCTAACGGATCTCTCCGGTGTTCAAAATCCGCATTACTCATCGAGCGTTACGTGGGAGCCTCAAGTTGCCCTTGATCGCGCGAAGGACTACTACCATTGGCGTCTGACAAATGAGAATCCCCAGGGCTCGAGTGTCGAGATGAAGGCAGAGTCTGCGGCGCGTAAGGCGTTTTATACCTATGCGAACGCGGAGGTCGATCGGGCATATATAACCGAGAACGGAGACAGGGTTTCCTCCTATATTCCGCTGCTGCCGCGCAACTCTGATGAGGTTCGGGCGACGGAACTCTATACCGATGCGGTGTGGCCGACTAGCGTGAACGATGACAAGGCGTATCTGCATTACGGGACGACCTGCCCTAACTATAAGAAAGGGACGCCGAGCGGATTTGCTTCGGTTGCCGATTACGATGGACAGGATAAATGCAGCAAATGCCATTTTGGCGTTTTGTCGCTTGGTGCTGTTGCGGCGCCTTCAACCTCTATCGAAAACGGCTTCGAGTATCACTTTGACAAGTTTAAAGACGCCCTGGAGGACTACGTCGACTGTCGCAACAAGGAGCTCGAGCTCGAGCGTCAGACCGAGGACGAAGCCGACCGTGCGGGCAATGCGTTCGATACCGCCATCAAAGAACTTTCCGGTGAGCGCCCGCGTATCGCTCCGCCCGGTCGCAACGGCGTGGTTGCCTTTGCGGTTTCGGGTGCCATCTCGAGCCCCGATGAGCTCAACTCTTCGTTTAACACGGCAGTCAGACTTGGCGATCGCGGTGCCATCTCTGCCGCGGTGCTGGCGCCCGATGGGGCGACGGCGCAAAACAACGTGCTTTCGCGATTTTTCTCGACATTGAAGGAACGCTCGGGCGGCGTTGCCGGCGTGCTCGACGGCGTCATGGATGTCTGGGGACGGCTGCTTGTGGGATACGGAGACATCCAAGGTTCGGCCGACGAACTTATGGACGAGATGATTAAAGGCCTAGGAGGGGGCAGCGGCGCGTTGGGCTCCATTGCATCGTGGCTCGGCGATACCGTTTCGGCGTCCGTGGCGGCGCTGGGTTTGGAACCGTGCGACTTGCGCCTGCGAAAGCCAGTGCTGACCGATTCCGCCAACGTCATTAAGAGCCCGGGGTCTGACATTGCTGGCCTCTCTCAAGCGCAAGACAAACTGCGAAGTATTCCGTTGGGCGTGACCGATCCCAAGGCGCTTTGCGAGGCGTTGGAATATCAAGTCGAACGCACCATCAGCGGTACGATGTTCACGCTTGCGGAGATTCCTCTGCCCGGCGGCGGCTCCATCCCGCTCACCGTCGATGTCGCCACGCTGGTTGGCGCTCTGGGCGGTGGGTCGTAATGAGTATCCGCATGCGTCTGCGCGAGGAGCACGCCCAAGCGACGGTGGAGATGGCAGTGGTTACGCCCGTTTTGCTGGTGCTGGCACTCATCGTGTACAACGTCATGATCTTTGCCAGTGCTGTCGCGCGCTTCGACCGCGTGGTGCCCGACATCGTGTTGGCGCACGCCGTGGCGTCGGAGGGGGAGGGCGACGAAAGCTCTGTCGATGCCTCGGCGACGGTCCAGACTCAAATTCTGAATGCCATGGAAGGCTATGACTTGCAGATCGAAGTGTCGAGCGAGCAAGGCGCGGAGGCATCGGATGGTGGTCTGCTCTCCCTATCCGGTACGTTTAGGACCTACACCTGCACCATGCACTATGAGCCGTGGCCGACTTCTCTCAGCATCGCTGGCGTTCCGCTGGGGGCGCCGACAACGTTGTCGCACGAGCGCGCGGTGACGGTCGATCCATGGCGTCCGGGGGTGGTCATGTGACCGCGGTCTCGTCCTACATCGCCTACGCGCGGGCACTCAACAGGCTGGGTTGGACGCCGGCCGAGTTTGCGGTGGCGGAGTCGTTTGTCGTGCGCCTGCGCGGCATGCTGGGACGGCGTCCGGTTGCCGCCAACGGCTTGCCGCTCGTCATGGCGTTTCCACGCTGCTCTTCGGTCCATACGTGTTTTATGGCCTATCCCATCGACATCGCCTTCATCGATGCACGTGGCTATGTCCTCGTATGCTACGAAAACGTACGTCCCTGGCGTATGTGCTCCTGCCCCGGCGCCTGGGCCGTACTAGAGCGTCCTTCAATCATTGTTTCGACCCCTGCTCTCCAACGCGTGCCGGCTTAAGAATTGGCGACAGCGGACTTTCGTCATACGAAATTGGGTAAGATGGAGGAGAAGATGCATGGATGTTGAGATCCATCCCAACGCTAAAAAGCACCTGACGGAAAAGCAGGTGCTTAGCGCTTGGCTTGCGGTTACTGAGTGCATTCGTCGCGAGTCGAAGGACGAGCCGCCGAGATGGCTTGCGATTGGATGGCTCCCAGACGGACGAAGCGTGGAGCTTGTCGCGGTCGAGCTTGTCCGTGGGTGGCTTATCATTCATGCCTTGTCTCCAGTCCAGAAGAAATTTTGGCAGGAGATTGAACGGGCTCGACAAAGGGGTCGATGATGGGCAAGACGTATACGGCCGCTAATGGTCAGGTTGTAACGGATGAAATGATTGACGCGTGGTGTGAGTCGTACGAGCGCGGAGAGTTTCCGGGTGGCGAACACACCGTTGGTGGGATCGTACATGGACGGCCCCCACTCTCAGGTGAGGGGACGGCAACGCTGTCGGTCAAGATTCCTCTGGGAATGAAGGAGGCCATTCGTCGACGGGCGGCTGCCGAGGGGATGACGCCAAGTGAGTTTGCCCGTGCGGCTCTGAGCGAAAAACTTCTTGCTGCCGGCTGATGCCTCTGACGTGCCGATTTAAAGAACCGAGGCTGTGCTCAAAAACTTTTTTAAAATTCTCGGTTGACCGGAACGCGTCCTTGGTTATACTAATCAAGCCTTGAAACAAGGCACACCTCAAATGGCTGGGTAGCTCAGTTGGTAGAGCAGAGGACTGAAAATCCTCGTGTCAGGGGTTCGATTCCCTTCCCCGCCACCTTGAATTGACTAGGACCTCTGCAAAGGGGTCCTTTTCTTTTATGCAGCCCCCACATGGAATCGAACCCCGTGAGGGCGCGGAGCTGAGTAAACGCGTAAGCGTTTGCCAGCGCAGCTCGCAAGGCGCGTAAGCGCCGCAGCGGTCCGTCCGCGCAGCGCGCGGACGCGATTCCCTTCCCCGCCACCTTGAATTGACTAGGACCTCTGCAAAGGGGTCCTTTTCTTTTATGTAGGGTTCTGCGGAAACTGCGTCCCAGAATAAGGGCTCAGAACGGGACACACTTTCCGGTGCCTGCCTCCGGCGCGCGTACACACCTCGTCGCACCATTCCGAGCCCGCCCGCCCCAGACATTCCTCCCACTTTCGCGTCACTTTACAGACCGTTCGGTCGCCTGTCCGCACACGCGGGTATACTCAAAACAATACTTATCCTATGCAATACGATGCGGGTTCGACCTGCATGATCCGAAGGGGGCAGTGATGGAGAGGATACTCGGCGTTAATCTCTCTGGCTGGTTTATTCCCGAGCCTTGGGTGACCCCGTCGCTGTACGCGGCGACCGGTGCATCCAACGCGGCTGAGCTACAGGAGGCCATGGGTACCGCCGCCTATAACGAGCGCATGCGCCGCCATTACGAGACGTTTGTGAGCGAGGACGATTTTCGCCGCATGGCGCAGATCGGTCTCAATGCCGTGCGTCTGCCGGTGCCCTGGTATGCCTTTGGCTCACAGGAGTCCGATGCCTCCTACATATCGGTTGTCGATTACATCGACCGCGCAATTGAGTGGGCTGCCAAGTACGACATCCGCGTGCTGCTCGATCTGGCAACCGTGCCCGGTGGCCAGGGCGATTCCAACGATTCGCCCACCACGCCGGAGGCTGTTGCCGAGTGGCATTCGTCCACCAACGGCCGTCATGTCGCACTCGACGTGCTCGAGCGCTTGGCCGATCGCTATGGCGAGGCCGAGAGCCTGCTGGGCATTGAGCTGCTGGACACGCCGCAGATGAGCGTTCGCAAGAGCCTCTTCACCATGACGGATGGCATTCCTGCTCACTACCTGCGCAATTTCTATCGCGATGCCTACGAGCTCGTCCGTTCGTATATGCCCGAGGATAAGATCGTCGTCTTCTCGTCGTCGGGGCATCCCAGCGAGTGGAAGCATTTTATGCGCGGCGCTAAGTACAAGAACGTCTACATGGATCTTCACCTGTACCATTACCGCGACGAGTATGCGCTCGACATCACGAGCCCTCGCGGGCTGACGACGGCGATTTCGCGTAACAAGCGCGAGCTTAAAGAAGCGATTTCGACTGGGTTCCCCGTGCTGGTGGGCGAATGGTCGGGCGCGGCGATCTTTGCCAACTCGTCGGTTACGCCCGAGGGCCGCAATGCCTACGAGCGCGTGTTTATCGCCAACCAGCTGGCTTCGTTTGCGCCGGCTGCCGGTTGGTTCTTCCAAACGTGGAAGACCGAGAAGCGCATTGCAGCATGGGACGCCCGCGCGGCGCTCGGTACGCTCGAGCGCGGCATGATTGAATAGGTTGATATGACGCAAAACAGCGCCCATACGGGCAAACTCTATGTGGTCGGCACGCCCATCGGCAACCTGGGCGACCTGTCCCCGCGCGTTGGTGAGGCCTTTGCCGCTGCCGATGTCATCTGCTGCGAAGACACGCGTGTGACGTCAAAGCTACTGATGCACCTGGGCATTTCCAAGCCGCTTGTCCGTTGCGACGAGAATGTGATCGCCAGCCGCGCCGCCGGCCTGGTCGACCGTCTGCTGGCGGGGGAGACCCTCGCTTTTGCCTCGGACGCCGGCATGCCGAGCGTGTCCGATCCCGGCCAGGCGCTGGTCGAGGCGGCGCGTGAGGCCGATGTGCCCGTCGAAGTTATTCCCGGGCCCTCTGCTTGCGTCACGGCGCTTGTTTCGTCCGGCATTCCCTGCGAGCATTTTTTCTTCGAGGGCTTTTTGGGCCGAAAGCACGGCGACCGTGTGCGCCGTTTGCAGCGCCTTGCCGTGGTGCCCGGCGCACTCATCTTCTACGAGTCTCCACATCGCATCGTGGCGACGCTCGAGGCCGTGGCGGAGGTCTTTCCCCAGCGTGAGGTTGCCGTCTGCCGCGAACTCACCAAGCTGCACGAGGAGGTCTTGCGCGGGCACGCTGACCAGCTTGCCGAGGAGCTGCGTGCTCGCGGCGAGGTAAAGGGCGAGATTGCGCTGGTCATCGCGCCACCGAGCGAGGATGAGGAGGCCGGTATCGTGCCGGTCGGCGCCACGGCAGCGGATCCCGACGAGGCCCTGCGCGAGGATATCCGCGCCGCGCTCGAGGAGGGGGAGCCCGCGTCTGCGGTGGCCAAGCGCCTGTCTCAGAAGTATTCGCGCCGCAAGCGCGATGTCTATGCCATGGTGCTCGATATGCAATAGATGGAGGATATCCAGCCCTTGCGCTAGAATCATCCTCTGTATGCAACGTTTTTCTGGAGGACAAACCCCATGGATCAAAGCAAGCCTTCGTTCTTTATCACGACGCCCATCTACTACGTCAACGCCGATCCGCACCTGGGCACGGCTTATTCCACCATCATCGCCGACGTTCAGGCTCGCTATCGCCGTTCCGCCGGCTATAACGTCAAGTTCCTGACCGGCATGGACGAGCACGGCGAGAAGGTCGCCGAGGCCGCAGCCAAGCATGGCATGACGCCGCAGGAGTGGACCGATAGCCAGGCCCCGCACTTCAAGGAGCTTTGGAGCAAGCTCGAGATTTCCAACGACGACTTCATCCGCACCACCGAGCCGCGCCAGCATCATGCCGTGCAGTACCTGTGGGAGCGCATGAAGGAGTCCGGTTACCTGTATAAGGGCAGCTACGACGGTTGGTATTGCGTGCCTGACGAGACCTACTTCACTGATACGCAGGTCCAGAAGGGCGACGAGGAGTACGGCAGCGTCGGCCAGCATCTATGCCCCGACTGCCACCGTCCGCTTGAGCGCGTCCAGGATGAGTCCTACTTCTTTAAGCTTTCCGCCTTCCAGGACAAGCTTCTCAAGCTCTATGACGAGCACCCCGACTTTGTCGAGCCTGCGTTCCGCATGAACGAGGTTCGCAGCTTTGTCGAGGGCGGCCTCAACGACCTTTCCGTGAGTCGCACGAGCTTTGACTGGGGCATCCAGGTTCCGTTTGACGAGGGCCATGTGACCTATGTATGGTTTGACGCGCTGCTCAACTATATGACGGCCGTCGGCTACGGTGTCGACACCGACGAGGCGCGTGCCGAGCTGGCCTATCGCTGGCCCGCGCAGTTCCACATCGTGGGTAAGGACATCATCCGCTTCCACTGCGTCATTTGGCCCGCCATGCTCATGGCCATCGGCGAGGCCCTGCCCGAGCACGTCTTTGCCCACGGCTTCCTGACCGTGCGCAATGCCGAGACCGGCAAGGCCGAGAAGATGTCCAAGAGCCGCGGTAACGCCATCGCTCCGCAGGACGTTATCGACATGCTGGGCGTCGAGGGCTATCGCTACTACTTTATGACCGATGTCGTTCCCGGTACCGACGGCGCCATCAGCTTCGATCGCATGGAGCAGGTCTACAACGCCGACCTGGCCAACAGCTGGGGCAACCTTATCTCGCGTTCGCTCAACATGAGCGGCAAGTACTTTGACGGTTGCGCGCCCGCCAAGCCCGCATCGTTCGATGCGTTCGACAACCCGCTGGCAAAGATCGCCGATGGCCTGGTCGACCGCTACATGGCCAAGATGGACGTGCTCGATTACGGCGGAGCCAAGGACGAGGTTATGGAGCTCATCCACGCCGCCAACCACTACATCGAGGACTCCGAGCCTTGGGCGCTTGCCAAGGATGAGGCTAAGGCTGACGAGCTGGCATTTGTGATCTACAACCTGCTCGAGGCCATCCGCATTGCCGCTCACCTGCTGATGCCGCTCATGCCTCAGACCTCTGCCGAAGCCCTGCGCCGCCTGTCCTGCGAGGACGAGGCCGCGAGCGACGACCTCAAGGGCATTTGTGCCTGGGGCCAGCTTGCCGGCGGCCAGCCCGTTGAGAAGGGCGATCCGCTGTTCCCGCGTCTGGGCTAAGACGCCGCGCGCCATATCGGCAATTTGCTGTTTAGATGTAAGGGCATGGCCGCAACGGTCCATGCCCTTTTGTTTCAAGACGCCGCCATCATGCTAAGGAGGCAACTATGACAACTTCGCCTTTGGCAAACCCCACGGCAACAAGGGAGCTGCTGGAGGAGTTTGGCCTTGCGACCAAGCATCGCCTGGGCCAGAACTTCCTGATCGACAACCATGTAATTGAGCGCATTTGCGAGCTTTCCGAGCTCACGGGCGATGAGCGCGTGCTCGAGGTTGGCCCGGGCGTTGGTACGCTCACGCTCGCGCTGCTGCAGGAGGCGGCGTGCGTCACGTCGATCGAGGCCGATCCCGAACTCGAACCGGTGCTCGATGCCCATGCCGCCGACTATGCCAACTTCCGCTTTATCATGGGCGACGCGCTCAAGGTGACGACGGGGCAGATTGAGCAGGCTGCAGGCGGTGAGCCGACGGTATTTGTCGCGAACCTGCCCTATAACGTGGCGGCGACGATCATCCTGCAGTTCTTCCAGACGATGCCCGCGCTCAAGCGTGCCGTGGTCATGGTTCAAAAGGAGGTTGCCGATCGCATTGCCGCAACGCCGGGCAACAAGACCTATGGCGGCTATACAGCAAAGCTCGGCCTGTATGCGCAGGTGACGGGGCGCTTTGAGGTGCCGCCGCGCTGCTTTATGCCGGCGCCGCATGTGGATTCTGCCGTAGTGCGCATCGATCGCGTTGACGGCGTGGTACCCGAGGGCATCGACCGCGAGTTTGTGGCCCGTGTGATCGATGCCGCGTTTGCTCAGCGCCGCAAGACGATCCGCAACTCCATGAGCGCCAATGGCTTTGCCAAGGACGCGCTCGACGCCGCCTTTGAGGCCTGCGGTATCGCACCTACCACGCGCGCCGAGACGCTCGACGTCGCCGCCTTTACCCGCTTGGCTCAGGAGCTTTCCCATGACGCCTAATGTCGAACGCGTGACGTTTACCAAAAAGAAGAAAACGGTGGCCTGCCCGGTGCCGCTGGCGCCGCTTGCCGATACGCATGCGCACTTGCTTTCATTTTGGAGCAAGGAAGTGCCCGAGACGCTCGAGCGTGCCAAGGAAGCGGGCATTGACTTGTTGGTGACGGTCTTCGACCCCATTGCCGATAAGCGCAGCGTGGCGGACTATAGCGACTGGCTGACGCGCGAGATCCTGCCGATGCGGAATATTCCGCAGGTCAAGTATCTCGCCGGTGTGCATCCGTATGGCGCGCCCGACTACACCGATAACATCCATGCCCAGATTGTGACTGCGCTCGATGATCCCCTATGCGCCGGTATCGGCGAGATCGGTCTGGACTACCACATGGATTACGACGACGACATCGCGCCGGCGCCCCACAGTGTGCAGATTGATTGCATGGCGCGTCAGCTCGAAGTTGCCGTGCGCCGCAATGTGCCGGTGGAGCTGCACCTGCGGCACGAGGACTCGGATGGGGAGCGCACCTCGCATATGGATGCGTACAACGTGCTGCGCGAGGTGGGTGTGCCTCAGGCCGGTTGCGTGCTGCACTGCTTTGGCGAGGACCGCGCCACGATGGAGCGCTTTGTGGAGCTGGGCTGCTATATCGCCTATGGTGGTGCGGCCACCTTTAAGCGCAACGACGACGTGCGCGAGGCATTTGCGGCGACCCCGCTCGACCGCATTTTGTTCGAGACGGATTGCCCGTATATGGCTCCGGAGCCCATCCGCGGTCTTGAATGCGAGCCCGCAATGATCTCCATTACGGCAAACGCGCTGGTTAACGACCGTGTCGATCGCACTGGTGAGGACGCCGAAACAATCGCGCAAGCCGCTTGGGAAAATGCCTGCAAACTTTTTCAAAAATAGTTCTTGCGTTCGCGATGGCGCTCCGTTATTCTAATTCCTGCACGCGGGCGTGGCGGAATTGGCAGACGCGTACGGTTCAGGTCCGTATGGGGGCAACCCCATGAAGGTTCAAGTCCTTTCGCCCGCACCATTGATTGAAAGAGCTCCCAGCAATGGGGGCTTTTTTGTTATGTGCCCATCGCAGGGACTTGAACCTGTGAAGGAGCGAGCGTCAAGAAAACGCGGAGCGTTTTTAGCGAGCTGGCGAGTCCGCCGGCAGGCGGGCGAAGCCGGTGCGGATCCGCGAAGCGGATACGCGGACGTCCTTTCGCCCGCACCATTGATTGAAAGAGCTCCCAGCAATGGGAGCTCTTTTTGTTATGCACGATCTCCTTGGACGGGTATCCTAGTACCAACGTGTGCCTATCAGAGGAGAGACCATGCTGTTTTCCGGTATCATCGCCGCCCTTACCAGCCTTTTGATTCCCATCATCATCCTGTTGCTGCTGCTCCCCAACGCCTGTTATGTCGTTGAACAGCAGCACGCCGTAATCATCGAGCGCTTGGGTAAGTTCAACCGTATCGTCAACGCGGGCTTCCACGTGAAGGTGCCCGTGATCGACCGCAAGGCCGCCACGGTGAGCCTGCGCACCATGAAAAACGGTTTTGGCATCGACGTTAAGACCCAGGACAACGTGACCATCGGTCTTGAGGTCTCCGCTCAGTACCACGTGAGCTACGACATGGGCGCCGGCCCGGCAGATTCGGGCATCTACAAGAGCTACTACATGCTGCAGGAGCCCGTCGACCAGATGCGCGACTTCATCACCGACGCCCTGCGCTCCTCCATCCCCGTCTACACACTCGATGAGGTCTTTGCCAAGAAGGATGACATCGCCAAGGATGTCAACGCTACCGTTTCCGAGCAGATGGCCGCCTACGGCTTCACCCTCGTGTCGACGCTCATCACCAAAATCGCACTGCCGACCGAGGTTGAGAACTCCATGAACGACATCAACGCTGCCCAGCGCAAGCGCGCTGCCGCGCAGGAGCTCGCCGAGGCCGACCGCATCAAGCGCGTCACCGAGGCGACCGCCGAGGCCGAGGCTATGGAAAAGGCGGGCGAGGGCATCGCCAACCAGCGCAAGGCCATCGCGCTGGGTATCAAAGATTCGCTCGAGATCATCCAGGAGACGGGTGTCGGCAATGACGAGGCCAACCAACTGTTCATGTTTACGCAGTGGTCCGAGATGATGACGGAGTTCGCTCGCACGGGTAAAACCTCGACGGTCGTGCTGCCGAGCGACTTTTCGCAGTCGGCCTCGATGTTCGAGCAGATGCTGGCCGCCGGCAAAGTTCAAAACGATTCGAAGGAGTAGACGCGCGTGAAATACACCGTCGTTTGCGTCGGTAAGCTCAAGGAGCGCTTTTGGAAGGACGCGTGCGCTGAGTACACCAAGCGCCTAGGTGCCTATGCCAAGGTGGATATCCGCGAGGTGGCCGATATCGACCCGGCTAAGGCGGGCGGCGTGGATGCCGCGCGCGACAAGGAGGGGGCGGCGATTCTTGCCGCCTTGCCATCTCGAGCGCATGTGATCCTGCTGGCTATCGAGGGCAAGGAGCGCTCGAGCGAGGAGTTTTCGGCGAGGCTCGACGATCTTATGCTGCGAGGCAGCAGCGACATTGCCTTTGTAATCGGCGGTTCGGACGGCGTGAGCGATGACGTGCGCGCACGAGCCGACGAGATGCTCAGCTTTGGACGCATTACCTTGCCGCATAACCTGGCGCGTGTGGTGCTGCTGGAGCAGATTTACCGTGCCTGCAAGATCAGTCGTGGCGAGCCGTATCACAAATAGGTCGGCAATACGAAACAATGGCGTGGGACAATACCTTTCGTTTTGAGGAATGTGTCTGAAAGGACTATGCGATATGAAGATTGGATTTGTCGGTTTTGGCAATATGGCGAGCGCTATGGCCGATGGCTGGATCGCTGCCGGTGTAGCTGCGAGCGACATGTGCGCCTGCGCGGGTCGCTACGACGCACTGGTTGAGCGCTGCGAGGCGCGCGGCATGGTCACCTGCCACGATGCCGCCGAGGTTGTCGCCGCATCCGATATCGTGGTCGCTGCGGTCAAACCGTACATGATCGAGAAGGTATTCGCCCCGCTCAAGGATGCTCTTGCCAAAAAGGTCGTTCTGTCGGTTGCCTGGACCTGGGACAGTGCCAAGTGGGAGCAGGTCCTGCCGGGCGTCGCGCATATCTCGACGGTGCCCAACACGCCGGTTTCGGTGGGCGAGGGCGTCATCGCCTGCGAGAAGGCTTCGACGCTTAACGACGAGCAGCGTGCTGTGGTGCTCGACCTGCTCGGTAAGCTTGGCGCTGTCGTCGAGCTCGACACAAGCCTGCTGTTTGTGGGCGGCACGGTGGGTGGTTGCGCTCCGGCGTTTGTCGCCATGGCAATCGAGGCCCTGGGCGATGCGGCGGTCAAGCACGGTATCCCGCGTGCGGATGCTTATCGCATTGTGAGCCAGATGGTGCTGGGTACGGCAAAGCTGCAGCTTGCAACTGGCCAGCATCCTGCGGCGATGAAGGATGCCGTATGCTCGCCCGGTGGTGCCACCATCAAGGGCGTCGTTGCGCTCGAGGACGCCGGCATGCGCAGCGCCCTGGTCAAGGCAATCGACGCAACCCTCCAGTAAAACCTTCCATTTAGGGACAGGTTTATTTTGGCAGGTTTTTCCTGCGGTTTTATCTCTATAGCAAAAAGCGCCTCGCAACTGGCTCAATTCCAGTTGCGAGGCGCTTGCGTTTGCCCAGATAAAACCGACCAAAATAAACCTGTCCTTTTTGGCAGGTTAGTCCCAGAAGCTGTCTTCTTCGTCCTCGGACTTGGGGCCGCGGTCGACATACATCTTATGGGTGCGCTTCTCCATCACAAAGGCGAGAATCGCAAATAGCAGGATACCGCCGGCGAAAAGGATGGCAAAACCGGTGCGGGTGCCAAACAAAAAGGAAAAAACTGCGTCCATTGGGTGCCTTCTTGCGTAGTTGAGTTGGGTCGTAAACGCTCATAAGTATATACTTGCCCATACATGTACAAGGTTGCAACCTAAATGGAATGTATATCGCCGGAGGATCTAATGCTTGATATCAAGTTTGTTCGCGAGAACCCCGATGCCATCGATACCGCCATGGCAAATCGCCAGACGTCTTGGGATCGCGAGAAGTTCTTTGAGCTCGACGACGAGCGTCGTGCCGTTATCACCGAGGTCGAGGAGCTCCAAGCCACGCGCAATGCCGAGTCCAAGAAGATCGGCGCCCTGATGAAGGAGGGCAAGAAGGACGAGGCCGAGGCCGCCAAGGAGGCCGTGCGCGCCGTCAACGAGAAGATTGACGGTCTGGCCGAGCGCCGCACCGCCCTCGAGCAGGAGCAGTACGACTTCATGGCTCACCTGCCCAACATTCCTTGCGAGGCCACGCCGTACGGCAAGGACGAGGACGAGAACATCGAGCGCCGTCGTTGGGGCACCCCGCGCGAGTTCGACTTCGACTTTAAGCCGCACTGGGATCTGGGCACCGACCTCGACATCCTTGACTTCGAGCGCGGCAACAAGCTCTCCGGCAGCCGCTTCACCGTTCTCGGTGGCGCCGGCGCCCGTCTTGAGCGCGCCCTCATCAACTTCTTCCTCGATACGCACACCAGCCGTGGTTTTAAGGAGTGGTGGCCGCCCATCGTCGTCAAGCGTCAGACCATGTTCGGCACGGGCCAGCTGCCCAAGTTCGAGGACGACGCCTATCACGTCTCGGGCGACAACTTCCTGATCCCCACCGCCGAGGTCGTGCTCACCAACCTGCACGCCGGTGAGGTCCTCGACGCCGACACCCTGCCGCGCCGCTACACCGCCTTCACCCCCTGCTTCCGCGAGGAGGCCGGTTCCGCCGGTCGCGATACCCGTGGCATCATCCGTCAGCACGAGTTCGACAAGGTCGAGATGGTCAAGTTCGCTAAGCCGGAGGAGTCCGACGAGGAGCTCGAGAGCATGACCGCCGAGGCCGAGTACCTGCTGCAGCAGCTGGGCCTTCCGTATCGCGTGATTAGCCTGTGCACCGGCGACTTGGGCTTCTCTGCCCGTCAGACCTACGACATCGAGGTCTGGCTGCCGAGCTACAACGCCTACAAGGAGATCAGCTCCTGCTCCAACTGCGGTGACTTCCAGGCTCGCCGCGCCAACATCAGGTATCGCGACCCCGAGAACTTCAAGGGTTCGCGCTACCTGCACACCCTCAACGGTTCCGGCCTGCCGGCTGGCCGTACCATGGCTGCCATTCTGGAGAACTACCAGAACGCCGACGGCACCATCACGATCCCCGAGGTCCTGCGTCCCTACATGGGCGGCCTCGAGAAGATCGAGCCGGTCGCGTAGCTTGGCTGCATAGGCGATATGCAAGGGCGCTCCTTCGGGGGCGCCCTATTTCGTGCGCAGGTCCATACCATGCTGTGCGGACAGCTCAATAGAAAACACACGAACAACTGTTCTGTATGCAGCCATCTACCTGCTATGCTTTTGCTAAATAAGAGCGAGAGAAAGGGGACGCGATGGAGCTGTTTGATGATCGGGTGGTTTTGTTTGAGAGCGACGAGGGCGGGGAGTACCTGCTTGCGACGTGTGAGCCGTCTGGCATGGGTGGCCTGGTGGTTCGACAGACGAGCGAGGGGCCGTTGACGCAATGGTGCTACGAGGAGTCGCCTCATGTGGTTGAGACGTTTGTGGCGCACGAGGGGCTTGTGGCCCTAGAGCATTTCTATGGGGTCCAGACATCTAATCAGGTTGCTCGCATGTTGAGCATCTCGTTTGCCGATTATGATTGTGCCCAGCGGGTGAGATCGCTCCTGAGGGAACTTGATGCTAAGTTTGACGTGATCGAAAAGCCAATCGATCGTACGGGGAATGGCGGTATATGCGGAGCAGCATGACAAGACTGCGTTCCACAAAAAAGTTTGAAATTGTGCTTGACTCCAATAAGCTAAAGTGGTTTTATATGTCTTGCGCTGCGGCGTTACCTCAGCTGGATAGAGGGTCTGACTACGAATCAGAACGTCATAGGTTCGAATCCTATACGCCGCACCAATTGAAATTGAAAGCCTCCGGCAACGGGGGCTTTTCTTTTATGGCAACACCGCATGGATTCGAACCTCGGTCGAGGCACGAACAACTTAATTATCACTCCGTAAAATTTTTTCTAATTGTCGCTTGACCCATCGGGGGCTCGCGTGCATAATAATCCGTGCGTTGCGGCGTTACCTCAGCTGGATAGAGGGTCTGACTACGAATCAGAACGTCATAGGTTCGAATCCTATACGCCGCACCATTTGAGATTAAAGCTCCCGGCAACGGGGGCTTTTCTTTTACGTAAACACCGCATTGATTCGAACCTCGGTCGAGGCGCGGGCGTAAAGAAAACGCGGAGCGTTTTTAGCCCGCGGGCGAGCACGCCGGCAGGCGGGCGAAGCCGGTGCGGATCCGCGCAGCGGATGCGCGGAATCCTATACGCCGCACCATTTGAGATTAAAGCTCCCGGCAACGGGGGCTTTTC
>CAUCXP010000011.1 GCA_958446785.1 uncultured Collinsella sp.
TGAACGTACTCGCACCCGCCGCCCGCGCCCACGAGCGCTCCGGCGGCGACTATATCGGCATGGGCTGGCCCGAGCGGCTCGATGTCGTTGCATGGATTGGGCGAATCGTTCAGGCCGATCCCGAAGCGCGCATCCTGGTCTTTGGCGAATCGATGGGCGCGGCGACGGCCATGAACGTCGCGGGGGAATCGTTGCCGTCTAATGTCACGTGCATCATCGAGGATTGCGGCTATACGAGCGTCTGGGACGAGTTTTCCCTGCAGCTCAAGGACGTGTTCGGCCTGCCCAGTTTTCCCTTGCTCGATGTGGCCAACCTGGTATGCAACGTGCGCGCAGGCTACGACTTTCATAAGGCGAGCAGCGTGGAACAGCTCAAGCGCGCGACGGTTCCCATGCTTTTTATCCACGGTGACCAAGACACCTTTGTACCGTACAGCATGCTCGACCAAAACTACGAGGCGTGCGCCAGCAAGGTCAAGCAAAAGCTCACTATCCACGGCGCCACCCATGCCAAGAGCGCGCAAGTCGACCCCGAGCTCTACTGGAACACGGTCGACAGCTTCCTCGACAAGAATTTTTAGGCAAAAAGCAACGTCTGGGGTTTTGTTGTCAAAAAACGGTTTGTGGTCGGCGGTATTCGATTTTTCACCGCACTTCCGAAAAGCCGCCCGTGGGCGCTGTGCTCACGGGCGGCTTTTGCTCGACTTGCGCCACAAAGGCGCTTGTTTTGTCCAATAGCTAGGCGCTATTTGACCTCGATGAGCTCGTACTTGCTCGTGCCCAGGCCGATCTTCTCGGCATGCGCGATGCACGCGCGCCAGTCGGTGTCGGGATGCGTGATGCAGAAGGGGTCGCGCGCCTGCTCGCCCTCCAAATGCTCGTGGTTATGCTCCATCTTGGCCGCGCTGTCGGTAAGCTCGGTGTTAGGCAGCGGCTCGGACGCCAGGACAGCGTCGGCGCAGGCCTGATCGATGGCGACCGGGTCGAAGCTCGCGAACATGCCGATATCGTTGACGATAGGCGCGTCATTCTCGGGATGGCAGTCGCAGTTGGGGCTGATGTCCATTGCGAGCGAAATATGGAAGCTGGGGCGATCCTGGACAATGGCCTTCGTATACTCGGCGATCTTGTAGTTGAGTACGTCGGCCGCGGCATCATAGTCGGGCTTGATGCAGTCCTGGTTGCACGCCGCAATGCAGCGTCCGCAGCCCACGCAGCGATCGTGGTCGATGGCAGCCACGTGAACCGTGCGGGTGCTGCCGTTGGCAAGCTCGCGCTCACGCGTACCGTCAAACGTGATGGCGCTGTGCGCGCAAATCTTCTCGCAGGCACGGCAACCCACGCAGTTGGTAGTATCGACGCTCGGCTTGCCGGCGGCATGCTGCTCCATCTTGCCGGCACGGCTGCCGCCGCCCATGCCCAGGTTCTTCATGGCGCCGCCAAAGCCCGCCTGCTCATGGCCCTTAAAGTGCGTAAGGCTGATCACAATGTCGGCATCCATGAGTGCCTGGCCGATCTTTGCCTCGCGCACATACTCACCACCCTCGACCGGGACGAGCGCCTCGTCGGTACCCTTGAGGCCGTCGGCGATGATGATCTGGCAACCCGTGGCATACGGGGTAAAGCCGTTCTGGTAGGCGGTGTCGATGTGCTCGAGCGCGTTTTTGCGACTGCCGACATAGAGCGTGTTGCAGTCGGTGAGGAAGGGCTTGCCGCCCAGCTCCTTCACGACATCCGCGACGGCGCGGGCGTAGTTGGGGCGCAAAAAGCTCAGATTGCCCAGCTCGCCAAAGTGAATCTTAATGGCGACGAACTTGTTCTCAAAGTCGATCTGCTCAATACCGGCGCGACGGATGAGGCGCTTGAGTTTGTCGAGCTGGCTCTCGCGAGCATGCGTGCGCAGGTTGGTGAAGTACACCTTTGCTGGTGCTGCGGGTGCAGTTGCGGTCATAGATATATCCCCTCGGTCTATATGGCGTTACAGACATAAGAGGATGGTACCCGTTGAAGTAGGGTCGAAGTCAAGCGCAACACCGAGTCGTTAGGCACTCATTGGGGACAGACTTAAATGACTGAAACCACTCATTGGGGACGGACTTAAATGAGTGCCTCCCTTCCGGCAGTTGGGGACAGTCCTTGCCAGCCCGGCCGGCGAGCCGGCGAATCGGCAAAGACTGTCCCCAATGGCTAGTCGTTTAAGAACGTCCCCGATGACTACTCTTGGACTTTGAGGGCCTCGGCCAGGCTGACGCGCTTGATAGAGCGCGTGTGTAGCAACGCCACGACCAGGTAGGTCGCAAAGCCAATGCCGACGCATGCCGCCATGGACCAGGTCGGCACGTAAATCTCGATATTGCCGTTATAGGCGAGCAGCATAGAGCGGAAGATGGCCGTGAGCGAGCCGATGATCACCGGCAGGCTCAGCACGAGCGACGCCGCCACGCACAGCGTGATCGAGCGGATGTACAGATGCGAGATCTCGCTATCTCGATAGCCAAAGACTTTCATATAGCTGATCGAACGGGCGCTGTGGTCGATCACGGCCTTGGTCAGCAGGTACATAAACAGCAGGAAGATAAACACCGCGAGCCCGACCATCATGCCGATCATTTTGCTCATCATGCCGATGAACTGGTCGCCCACGGCGCGCATGTCGTCGGGCGTGGTGTCGCCGGCAAAGTAGCGCGCGTCGAGGTCGAGCTTCTCGTCGCTCACATAGCCGTTAAAGTAGGCGGCATCGTTGTCGAACAGCTCGTTAAAGTCATCGATACTCATATAGATATTCATGTCCGACTTGGAGCCCCAGGCATAGTCCTTGCCCGCGTACTCAAGGGAATAATGCTCGCCCTCGTACTTATCGCTGAGTGTGACCTTCTGGCCCTCGCTCCAGCCAAACTTATCGAGCAGGCCGCCGCCAAAGACGACGTGTCCGTCGCCGATGTTGAGACCCTTCCAGTAGCGCGAGCTTGCCGAGATGCCGTAGACAGAAATTGTCTCCTCGCCGTTTCCGTCGCCGCGATCGTACTGCAGCTGGTAGACAGCGTATTTCTCGGCCTGTGCAATCTTGGTCGCACCGTTGTCGGTCGTGTTAACCGGGTGAATGTCATCGTTGTCGGTGTCGATCTTAGAGGCCTTGTCGATCAGGTCGATAGCCTCGTCGCGGTTGCAGCCGAGGGCATCGGCAAGATCGTCAAGGCGCGCGTAGAGCGCATCCTTCTTGTCCTGGACCTTGGCAAGCGCATCCTGCGCCGCGGCCAAGCTCTCGGCAGACGGAGATGCAGTCGCGGCATCGGTCGCCGCCTGCGCCGCATCGGCCGCGTCGTCAAGCTCGTCATCGGCATCCTGGGCGGCGGAAAGCAGCGCGCCGTCAACCGACTGCAAGCGCTCGAGTGCCGACCACTGCTCGCGCTCCTCGGCAGTGCCCTCGAGCTCCAGCGGAGCCTTAAGCGTGTACTGGTGCTCGGCGACCAGGCTCGTCTCGAGGTTGTCCGCGTAGTGCGTCATCGTGGGCAGAATCGCCAGGCCAAAGAGCAGCAGCAGCGAGGCAAACGCAATGCCCACGAAGAGCGTGGCGAAGTTGCCCAGGTTGCGCAGGAAGACGCGCAGGCGGAAGCGCGAGACAAAGCCCATGCGCTCCGGCAGCCGCAGACCGCGCTTGGTGCCCGATTTGCCGCTCGCCTCGTGACGAAGGAACTGCAACGGCGTCTTGCCCATCTTGCGAAGCAGGCCCACCAGCGTGATGAGAATGAGCGCGGCGGCGGGAACCACGGCACACTTCACGAAGATCTCCCAGCTCCAGTACACCTGGAAGGGCGGCAGGCTGTACGAGCCGTAGTAGAGACCGCGCATGGGCTCGGTAAAGAACGCAACGCCGAGTGCGGTGCCCAAAAGCGCCGCGACCACGCCCACGATGGCGGGAAGTGCCAGGTAGTGCAGCACGATCTCGCGGCGGCGATAGCCGCTGGCGAGCAGCGTGCCGATAATGGCGCTCTCCTCCTCGATGGTGGCGTCGGTGAGCACCACAAAGACAAACGCCATGATCACGATGATGATGTCGAGCAACGTCATCCACATCATGGAGTCGCCGTCCACGTCGTCGCGCGCATAGCCAATGCCCTGGTTGGAATCGGCATCGATCAGATCGTCCACGCGCGCATCGGCATCGGTCAGCGCCTCGACCATATCCTGCTCCGCATCGATGCGGTCCGCGGTGGGGAGGTCGCGATCGGTAAAGGTAAAGGAGTAGGTGTAGGCAGGCGCGCCGCCGGCGTCCTCAAGCGCGGCAAAGCCGGCGTCGGTGACCTCGGCCACGCCGTACGTGATGGTGTTCACCGTAAAGTCCGAATTGTCGAGGAACAACGCCTGGCTATCGGGCTGGGTCATGATGCCGCAGATGGTGTAGGTGCGGCCCTCAAGCTCGACCTTATCGCCCACGGCGAGGTCGTTGTTGGTGGCGAAGACACGGTCGATTGCCACTTCATCGTCCGTCTTGGGCTGCCTGCCTTCGCAGTAGGACGCAATGTCAACCTTGGTGCGATGCGCGTAGGTGCGCAGGGTGCGCTTGGTGCCGTCGTCGCCAGCCGCCTTTTTGATGATGACGTCGATAGAGAAGTTCTTGTAGAACGTAACGCCGCCGACGTCGCCGGCTGCATCCTCGGCGGCCTTGAGCTGGTCTTTGGTAGCCTCGAAGGAGGTGGTCACGCGGCCGTCCTCGATCGTGTACTCGTCGCGCATGTCGTCGATGAGGCAGCCGATGGAATGCGCCGCGAGCAAAAAGCCCGAGGTAAGGGCGATGCTTCCGCACATAAGCAAAAAGATGCCCAGGTACTTGCCGATATTGCGGCGCAGCTCGCGCGGGAGACGTTTTGCGAGAGGTGTCATGGCGCCGCCTACCAATCGAGCTCGGCGGCCGCGACGGGTGACTCATTGAGCTCATCCTCGACGATGCGCCCGTCGCGCAGGCGCAGCACGCGATTTGCCATGCGCGCGATGGCGGCATTGTGGGTGACAATGATGATGGTGCAGTCGTAGGTGCGGTTGACATCCTCCATGAGCTGCAAGATTTCCTTGGACGTCTTGTAGTCAAGCGCGCCCGTGGGCTCGTCGCACAGCAGCAAGCCTGGGTTTTTGACGAGTGCACGGCCGATGGCGCAGCGCTGCTGCTGGCCGCCCGAGACCTGGCGTGGGAACTTGTTGCGGTGCTCGTAGAGGCCCAGCGAACGCAGCAGGTCGTCGACATTGAGCGGGTTTTTGGACAGGTGCGCCGTGACCTCGATGTTTTCCTTGATGGTAAGGTCGGGCACCAGGTTGTAGAACTGGAAGACAAAGCCCAGCTCGCGGCGGCGGTACTCGCCCAGATCGGCAGGCTTGAGCGCGGTGAGGTCGCAGCCGTCCACCATGATGGAGCCGCCGTCGGCATCCTCCAGGCCGCCAATGAGGTTGAGAAAGGTCGACTTGCCCGAGCCCGAGGGTCCCAGCATGACGCAGATCTCGCCGCGGTTGATGGACGTGTCGATGCCGTCGAGCACCGTCAGGCGCGCATCACCGTCGCCATAGTGTTTCTTGAGCCCTTTGACCTGGACATAGGCTTGCTTTGTCGCCATGTTATCCCCCGTTGTTAGCCTTCTGCTACTTTTCTAGGGTAATAGTAAACCTGGGCGAACTATTTTTAAGCGACGTGCGCGACTTTTTTCCAACCTACTCATTGGGGACAGACTTAAATGAGTGAAATCGCTCATTTAAGTCTGTCCCCAATGAGTGCCGGCAGGAAAGGAGCGTCCCCAAGTGCCGACATATTGGGACAGTCCCTGCCAGCCCTGCCGGCGAATCGGCAAAGACTGTCCCCAATGACTAGGTGGCTAGGCGTGGGATTTGTTGTGCGCGAGGGCTAGGCCTACGGCGGCGATGGCCGCGGCAAAGAGCACCGTGACGCCCAGATCGCAGGCGATGTCGCCCAGCACGGTGGACGTCAGGTCCGCGGCGAGCGCCTTGCCGATCGCGTCGTTCACCCAATACGTCGGCACAAAGTGCGCCACCGTCTGCACGGCCGAGCCCATGAGCGACAGTGGCATCCAGGCGCCGCCCAAAAACGTCATGAGCATGCCGAGCAGGTTGCCCACACCGTTGAGCAGCTCCTCGCGCGCGCCCAGGCTCGACAGCGTAAAGCCAACGGCCAGCGGCGTGCACGCCAGGGCAAACGTTGCCGCCAGCGCCAGGCACACGCGACCCACGCCGACCTCGGCAACCGCGCTGGCAAAGCCCACGACGCCCATCATGCTCGACACGAGCCAGATGCAGACGGTGAGCACGGCGGCGGCCGCGAACACAGCGAGCGAACGCTGGCGCTCAGAGACCGGGCTGGCATCCATGCGGCGCACGCGCTCGGGCTCGTTCATGCCCGAGAACACCAGTCCCACCGACACGATGACCGACGAGATGATCGCGTACGCGCCAAAGATGAAGTACGACTCGAGCGTGGTAGCAGCAGTCGAGTCGACCTTGACCTGCTCGATCTGGACCTCCGCGCGCTTTGCGGCCGCGTGCTCGGCGGCCCTTGCGACGTCGCCGTTGGAGGCAGCGGGCTCTAGTGCGGCCGCAGCGCCCGCGAGCGAGATCCACCGCGAGGCCTCGGCAGACGAAAGCGCCGCCGCCATGGTGCCGGCACCGTAGGTCACATCGAGCTTGGGCAGGGACTCCCCCGCGCGGGCGGCTGCAACAAGATCGTCCTCAAACCCCTCCGGGATAAAGAACACGCAGTCGGCGCTGCCTTTGGCGCTGTTGCTCTTGGAGAGCGCGTCAGCAAGGTCGTATGTGTCGTCGCCGACGCCCGTGACCAGGTCAAAGCGTGAGCCCAGGTGCTTGGTAAGCGCCCGCGAAAGGTCGCTATCGTCGCGGTCGACCACGATCACGTTGGTGTCGTAGGGCTTGTACTCGGTAAGCTGCGACGAGTTCCAGCTCACCGAAGCCGCGATGAATACGCCCATGAGCGAGATGAACACCGTATAGATGAGCAGGTAGAACGGGTGCGCCAGCGCCATGCGAAGCGCGGTCTTAAAGGTGCTCATAGCGGCTCCTTCCAAAGATCAGCGTAGCGGCGGCGACAAACACCAGGGCCATCAGGACGAGCGCGCCGGCGCGAACAGCGAAGGGCCCCAGGTCCTCAAAGAAATACAGGCGATTGAACATGTCGCAGATGAGCTTGACGGGGTTGAGCCAGCACTCGACCGGACAAGCGCGGGCGACGTCGTCGGCAAGCGCCATCGCCGGCTCGCCGTAGAGGCCGGCGAACAGGGCGCACGTGGTGGCAAAGCCCGTGAGGATGCCCGACTTGGATGCCTTGCCGCCCTTAACGGGAAGCGTGCCCACAAAAAGCCCCAGGCCCGTGGCGGCAAGCGCGGATGCAGCCCCGCCCAGCAGGCACAACCCCTCGCGCCCGCCAAAGTCGACGCCCACGACCAGGCGCACGTAGCCGATCGCAACCGCCATCGATGCAAAGGAAACCAGCCACGAGCCGACAAAAATGCCGGCCAGCGACGCCGTCTTGGAAAGACCGCCCACGCAGCGGCGCGCGCCGAGGCCGGACAGATTGGGCTGCAAATCGACGACGCTCAAGGCGGCAAACTCGGCAGACATCATCGCGACCAGGCCAAAAAGCGCGTAATAGTAGATGACCGTGCCATCGGGCGTGGCACGAGTCAGGCTCACGCGGCGGGTTCCGCCCTCGAGCGACAGGGCGCGCGCAACCGCCGCCGGATCGGCGAGCGCCGCCGGGTTGTCCTGGGCAATCTGGGACATGAGCTCGGCATTTTGCGTATACGAGCTTGCCACCGTTTCAAGGATGCTGCGGTCGGTAAGCACCGACGAGGCGCGCGAGCTGTCGTAACTCGATAGCAGCGTGAGCCTGGGCGTGCCCGCGGCATCAACCGTATAGATGCCCGCGACCTCGCCGGCCTTGAGCGCTTTGCGCGCGGCAGCCAAGTCTTCGTACTCGCTCACATCGAGCAGCTGGTCGTCGCCTGCCTTGGCAAGCGAAGCTGCCACATCCTTAAAGGTCGAGGCATCCCAGGCCTCGTCCGCCACGACGGCAACCGGCACCGGGTCGACCGTGCCGTCGGAGCTGAGGTTCGCAAACATAAACATGAACATCGTGGAAAGCGCGATAGGAAAGAGAGCGCCCCAGACCCACGTGCTCGGCCGGCGCAGCAGCGTCTTGACCGTGGTGATGATGGTGTTGAACATGGCCGCCCCCTAGTCGCGCAGCTCGCGGCCGGTGATCTCGAGGAACACGTCGTTGAGGGTCGGCGGTTCGGAATAGATGCGGCCGAGCGGCACGTCATGCGAGCGCAGCGCATCGAGAATGTCCGTCAGGTTGTGCGGGCTCGCTTCGCACGAAAACGTGAGCTGTCCCGCCGTTGCCGAAAGGTCCAGAACGTGCGGCAGGCTTGCGACGGCACCGAGCGCCGCACTCGGAACCTCGCCGACCTCGATTACAATCTTCTCGCCCATCTGAATCATGCGCTTGAGCTCGTCGTTAGTGCCCTGCGCCAGCACGCGGCCGCCGTCCATGATCATAATGCGGCTGCAGATCTGCTCGACTTCCTCCATGTAATGGCTGGTATACACCACCGTGGCGCCCTCGTCGCGCAGGCGGCAGATGCCCTCCAGGATGGCGTTGCGGCTTTGCGGGTCGACCGCCACCGTGGGTTCGTCAAAAAAGATGAGCTCGGGCTTGTGCGCGATGCCGCAGGCAATGTTGAGACGACGCGTCAGGCCGCCCGAGAGCTTGCCGGGGCGGAACTTGGTAAAGTCGCCCAGGCCGACAAAGTCGATCGCCTCGTCCACCAGCGCGCGGCGGCGCTTGCGGTCGTTGACGTAGAGACTGCAGAAATAGTCGATGTTCTCGCGCACGGTGAGCTCGTCGAACACCGCCACCTGCTGCGGCACCACACCGATGCGGCGCTTGAGGTCGTAGCGGGCGGGCGTCATGCGCTCGCCGAACAGCTCGATGGTGCCCTTGTCGTAGGCGAGCAGCTGCAGGATGCAGTTGATGGACGTGGTCTTGCCCGAGCCGTTGGGGCCCAGCAGGCCAAAAATCTCGCCGGGGGCGATGTTCAGGTTAAAGTGGTCGAGCGCAATAAGATCGTCGTAGCGCTTGACGAGGTTTTCGACGTGGACGATGTCTGTCATGAGGCGGCCCTTCTGTTGGTCGTGGCCCGGTACGATTGCATCATCGCAGGAGCGGGCGGCGCGCACCAGTGAGCTTTGTCACGAGTGCGGGGCGGTCGCGTAGCCTGCTGACGCGACCGCCCCGCCGCGTGGGAGGAATGTCACGGTTGCTTTGAGTGGCGCCTCCCCCGTGCGCGGCATCGCGTACAATACCCGTATGAACAGGCTATTCGACAAATCGATCGTGCTGGCGTGCTGCATCGCAGCCGCCACGGGCCTTGCTGTGGATGCTCGCCTGGTCGCGGCGTTTTGCCTTGGCGTTGTCATCGCCGCGCTGGCCGAGGTCGCGCAGGAAGAACGCGCCCGTCGCGCCAGCGAGGCCGGCAGCTACGCCTACGTCATCGCGGCTGTCTTCGTGCCGCCGTTTGTGCCGTTCGCACCTCTCGCCCTCTATGACATCGCGCGACGCGTGCGCCGTGAACGCATCTGGCCCGCGCTGGCAATTGGCTCCGTGTTTGCCTGCGCACTTGCCACGGACCTTCGCTGCGGCGCGCTCACCACCCGAACGCTGTTGCTAACCGCCATCCTTTCGGTCGCCGCCACGTTGCTGTCGCTGCGCACCGCGCAGCTGGAGCGCGAACAGGAACGCATGCGTCGCACCCGCGACAAGCTGCAAGAACGCGCCCTGGCACTCGAGGCACGCAACCGCGACCTCGCCGACCGCCAGGACTACGAAGTCGAGCTCGCGACGCTCGCCGAACGCGCCCGCATCGCGCGCGAGATCCACGATAACGTGGGCCACCAGCTCACGCGCGCTTCGCTTCAAACCGAAGCCCTGCGCGTGGTCCATGCCAACGAGCCCGGCGTTGCCGCCGATTTCGCCGACGTCAAATACACCGTTGACGAGGCGCTCCAGCTCGTGCGCGCCAGCGTCCACGCGCTCAACGACAACGCCGTCGACCTTTCCGTGCAGCTCGAACGCATTGTTGAAGGCGCGCGCTCGGACGGCGGTCCGCGGATTGAGCTTGAAGTTATGACCGAACATGCGCCCGCAAACGTTGCGAACTGCTTTGCGGCGGTCCTGCGCGAGGCGCTCTCCAACACCATGCGCCACGCTTGCGCCCATGCTGTCACTGTACGTTGCATGGAGCATCCGTCGTTTTACCAGCTCATCGTTACCGACGATGGCGCGGGCGGGGTTCAAGCAAGCGGCCACGGCGCCGCGGAGGGCATGGGGCTCGCCTCTATGCGCGAGCGCATCGAGGCGCTTGGCGGCACCTTCACCGCCGGCCCGCGTGCCGGCGCCGGCGGCTGGCGCGTGTTTGCCACCGTTCCCAAACAGCAAGGAGATGATGGCCGATGAGGCTCATCGTTGTCGACGACGACCGCCTAGTGGTCGATTCGCTCAAGATTATCCTGGGCGCCCAGCCGCAGATCGAGGTGGTGGGCACCGGTGCCAACGGCAACGACGCAGTGGCGCTCTACGCTGAGCACTCGCCCGACATCGCGCTGCTCGACATTCAGATGCCGGGACGAGACGGCCTATCGGCGGCGCGCGAGATCCTCGAGCGCGATCCTGCGGCGCTCGTGGTGTTCCTGACGACATTCTCGGATGACGAGTACATTGTGTCGGCGCTCAAACTGGGCGCCCGCGGCTACCTGATTAAAACCGATGTCGCCGCCATTCCTCCGGCGTTGGCGCAGGTCATGAGCGGCAAACGCGTGCTCGAGGGTAAGGCGATCGAAGATGTTGACTTTGACGGGATGGGCAACAAGACGGGCGCGCCCCACCGGCCCGCGGCCTTTGCCGGTCTGACCGACCGCGAGTTCGAAGTCGCCGAGCTCATCGCCCGCGGTCTCGATAACAAGGAAATCGCCGCCACCGCCTATATGGGCGAAGGCACGGTGCGCAACCACATCAGCTCGATCCTTGCCAAAATGGGTCTGCGCAACCGCACCCAAATCGCCATCGCCTACCTGCGAGGGTAATTACCCAACGGCCAACCGCCCCGGCATAGCAAAATGGCTGCTACCGATTTAATACCATTTCAAAACTATGCCGGTTTACTACGATGAATCGCCCGCCTTCGACCACGGCAAATTGCGCGCTTGCAAAACCGCAGGTAGAACGCCTGCAATATTTAGAAAAATGCAGTCATGGTCGGGAATGTCGAATTCATCGTAGTAAACCGACATAGTTTTGTTCGGATAGTCCCGCACGGATACCATCCCAGGCCTCGCGGAACAAAAATGATCCGTTTTCTTCCGCCCGCGGAGATCGGCTGACAGCGCCCGCCACGAAATCGGCCCATCTACTACGTTTGACTCAATATCCCCGACCATACCCGCTTTTCATGAAAAATCGCAGGCGTTCTACCTGCGGTTTTTATTTCGCATTACTTGCCATGGTTGAGGGTAGCGGCTTAAACGTAGTAGATGGGCCCATTTCGTGGCAGACGGGTCATTTTCGGGCTGGACGGGTCGCGTGGCGGCCCGCACACGCGTTCACGCGCGGGGCCGGCGGGGCATTTTTGCCCCGCCGGCCCCTATTCCAGCGCTATACCAGCCCCATTCCAGCGCTACTCCGGCTTGGTTTCTACCGTGGGGGTCTTGTCCGCTGCGACTGGAGTGCGGGCGGTGTCCATAGTCAGGCAGTGCTTGGGGCAGCTCTCGATGCACTCACCGCACACCACGCAGGCATACGGGTCAATCGACCACGTTCCGCCCTTGCGATCGACCGCAAGTGCACCCGCCGGGCAACGGCGCGCGCACATGCCGCAGCAGATGCACACGTCCATATCGTTGACGATATGCCCGCGCAGGCGCTCGGGTGCCGCGAGCTTCTCCTGCGGATAGCGCACCGTTACCGGCTGCTTGACCATAGAACCCAAGGCCGTCTTGGCAAATGTCAGCAAACTCATGCCGTGCCTACCTTTCCGTGCAGCTAATGCAGGGGTCGATGGTCAGGATAATCATGGGCACGTTGGCAATGAGCACGCCCTGCAGCGCATGCGTCAGACCCGCCAGATTTTGCGACGTCGGCGTGCGCACGCGAAAACGGTCCAAGTTCTTGGTGCCGTTGCCGCGCACATAGTAATACGCCTCGCCGCGCGGCTGCTCAATCACAACCTCGCCGCGCGCGCCGTCGGCCGGCGTAAGCTTGGTGCGCCCACCGATACCGTCGTGCGGAATCTTGCCCACAAGCTCCTTGATGATGTCCATAGCCTGCGTGACCTCGGCGCAACGCACCTGGCAGCGGGCATAGCAGTCGCCATCGGTAGCGACAATTGGCTCAAACGCAGCCAGATCCGCATAGGCGCCGTCGCCAAACATGCGCACGTCATAGTCCACGCCCGAGGCGCGCCCAAACGGGCCGACCATCGAAAGCTCCAGCGCGTCCTTCTTGCTAATCACGCCCACGCCATGCAGACGCTCGCCGCAGCTGTCGTCGTCCAAAAACGTATGCACCAGGGCCTCGTAGTCGGGGCGCATGGCGTCGAGCGTCTGGACAATGCCCGCCAGCTCGGAGTCCTCGATATCGTGCTTAAGGCCGCCGATCTCGTTAATCGACAGAATCACACGCCCGCCGCACGTGCGCTCAAAGATCTTGAGAATCTGCTCGCGCAGGGTCCACGAACGATAGAACAGCGCCTCAAAGCCAAAGGCGTCGGCGAGCAGGCCCAGCCACAGCAGATGCGAGTGGATGCGCGAAAGCTCGTGCAGAATGGTGCGAATATACTGCACGCGGCCGGGCACCTCGATGTCGAGCATGCGTTCGCAGGCGCTGGCATAGCCGCAGCTGTGGCCCACGGCGCAAATGCCGCAGATGCGCTCGGCGATGTAGCCAAACTGATGCATATCGCGCTTTTCGGTGAGCTTCTCGAGCCCGCGGTGCACAAAGCCGATCTGCGGAATTGCCTCGATGACGCGGTCGTCCTCGATCACCAGGTCCAGATGAAGCGGCTCGGGCAGCACCGGGTGCTGCGGGCCAAACGGAATAACGGAGCGATGTGCCATGGACCTTACGCCTCCTTTTTCTGCTTATCGCGGGCGGCCTTGGCGGCAAGCGCCGCACGGACCTTGGCCGCTTTCTCAGGATCCATGGCGGCGAGCTTTGCCTCCATCTCGGCGGCCTTGAGCGCCGCCTTCGCAGCAGCCCCATCGTGCTGAGCATCGGAGCCGGCAGCCGCAGCGGGCTGAGCAGCGGCGCCCGCGGCATCGCCGGCGCTGGCAGCGCCCTCCCCTGCAGCAGCCGCAGCAGCGGCGGCCTTCTCGGCCGCGGCCTTGCGCGCCTTGGCCTCGGCAGCGGCACGGACCTTCATGGCTTTCTCTCGCGCAGCCTTCACCTCGGGCGTGATAACGCTCATGGGCTCGGCAGTCGAGACCTGGTAGAAAAAGCCCTTAAAGTCGATCTGCATATCGGTGATGGCAAGACCGAATAGGTCGTGCGCTTCGTTTTCAAACGGGAATACCGCCGGACAGTACGAGCTGATGGACGGAATCTCCTGGTGCCGATCAATTCCCTCAACCACCAGGTTCTCGATCGCATAGCTACCGTCCTGCGCAATATGCTCCTGAGCAGCATGAACGTTGATAAACGTATAGACCAAGCGATACGTGCCGTCGTCCACACAGCGCTCGGCATGCATCTGCACAAAGCGCGCGCCGGTGCCCTTGAGCGCCTGCACATGCGCCAGGAGCTCGTCGATCCCGACGGTGGTATAGATTGCCTTTTGCATTACTCGGCCTCCTTCGCAGCGGCGGGCGCGGCGGGCTTCCCGACAGGCGCGTCACCGGCGCCATCAGTCCCGGCCCCCGCGGCCACAAACCCGTCCTCGCCCAGCTCAACGCCACCGTCCCAGGTAGCGGCACCGCCCACGGTGAGCGGGTCGCCGCCGGCGCGCATCACGGCCTCCTTCTGGTCCAAGATGCCGCACGCCTCCACGATGGCATCGATCACCGTCTCGGGGCGAATGGCGCACCCGGGCGCGTACACGTCCACGGGAATCGCGCGGTCCACGCCGCCGATCACGTTATAGGCATCGCGGAACACGCCGCCCGAGCACGCGCAGATGCCGCACGCCACCACGCACTTGGGCTCGAGCATCTGGTTGTAGATCTGGCGCACGACGGGCAGGTTCTGGGCATTGACCGAGCCCGTCACCAAAAAGATGTCCGCATGTTTGGGGTTGCCGGTGTTGACCACGCCAAAGCGCTCCGCATCGAACAGCGGCGTGAGCGAGGCCAGCACCTCGATATCGCATCCGTTGCAGCTCGAGCCGTCGTAATGAATAACCCACGGCGAGCGCGACATTTTATGATCCATGGATGCCGCCTCCTAAATAAACACGTCGACGAGGATGGGCATAAGGTTGAGCAGGCCAAACACCAGCGCCACGCCCCAGCCGAGCTTAAAGCAGCTGCGCCAGGTGCTGCGGGCGAAGGTGTTGTCGATCAGTACCTCGACAAAATACGTCGCGACCATCACGACCAGGGCGACCACCCAGCTCACCGGGTTGTCCCAGACAAAGAACATGCCCACCCACATCAAAAACAGCACGGTCTCGCACCAGTGCATAAGGGTCATCTTGGCCAGCGTGCTGCCGCTCATCTCGGTGGCGACGCCCTGGACAATCTCCTGATGCGCGTGATGCGAGTACGAAAGGTCAAACGGCGACTTACGCAGCTTGATGGTGAGCACCGCGAGCAGCGCAAGGAAAATGGGCGCGCTGTACACGATGATGGGGGCCGACTGCCCCGTCACGGCGATGGAATCGAAGCTGTCGGTGGAAAGGTACAGGCCCACGCTCATCAGCAGAACGGCGGGCTCGTAACTCATGACCTGCAGCAACTCACGATCGGCACCAACCTGGGCAAACGGGCTTTGCGTCGAGGCGGACGCCAGCACCACAAAGATCGCGGCGAGCGTAACCATAAAAGCGCACAGCAGCGTGTTGGAACCCGACACAAAGATGCCGCCGCCCACGACGGTAAAGATGAGCGCGCATGCCATATAGGTATCGTCCATGGTGTTTACGCTGGCAGGAGCCTTGCGCAGCAGCTTGGCAACGTCGTAGAACGGTTGCAGCAGGCGCGGGCCCACACGGCCCTGCATGCGGGCCGAAAGCTTGCGGTCAAGGCCGTCGATCAGGCCACCCACAAGCGGCGCAATCAAGGCAAACGCCACGGTACCAATAAATATGCCCACGACACCCGAACCTTCAAAATACTTACCGCGCAGCACCGAGGGCGCACTCATGGCAAGTCTCTCGGGCCCAATCCACGCGCAACACAGCAGCGCAAACAAGATAATGCTGCAGCACACGACGCTACCCGCGGGGCCAATACGCTTCTCGCCAAGGGCGTCCTCCGAGTACCAATTGCGCTTTTCGGCCTTCACCTCGTGTCCCATCGAGCCGCGGAAATGGCGGTAATTGTCGGTTCCCACGCCCGAAAGATATACGTTTACGTGCGGTTTGTTGCTCACGCGGAATGAAGTCAGCAGCACCACGGCGATAAACGCCACGATAACCACCATCAGATACATGGAGTCCTTGCCAATAACGTACGGCACGCGGCCAAACACCATGGCCAAGTAAGGCGACACCAGGCCGCTCGAGATGAGCGGGAACGCCACGCAGCAAAGAATCAGCAGCGCGGCGATGGTGTTGAGGGCCATCCATTCGGTCTTATGGACATTGACCTCAACGTTTTGAGCCGTGGGGTCGACGCCCGAAAGCTTGGCAAGCCACTTGCCCCAGAAGAAGAACGTCGCGGCCGAGCCAAAGGCAAGCACCATGATCATGAGCACGTTGCCGGTCTGCGCGAACGCCACCAGGGCGCCCCACTTGGACACGAGCATGCCAAACGGTGCCACGAACATGCCCATGATGCCCAGCATCATCAGACGCGTAAGGTGCGGCATGCGGCTGAACATACCGTCCATGTCCTCGATATTGCGGCTGCCGATATGATGCTCGGCCGTGCCCACGCACAGGAACAGCAGCGACTTGGCCACCGTGTGGAACAGGATCAGGAAGATGGCGGCCCATACGGCCTCGGGCGCGCCGACACCCAAGCAAGCACTGATGAGGCCCAAGTTGGAAATGGTGGAGTACGCGAGGACGCGTTTGGCGTTGCTCTGCGAGATGGCCATGAGGGCAGCGAGCAAAAACGTGATGGCACCCACGCTCGTGACCATAAAGCCGGTCACGGGATAGATGGCATAGAGCGGGCTGAGCTTGACCATCAGGAACACGCCGGCTTTGACCATGGTTGACGAGTGCAGCAGGGCACTCGTGGGCGTGGGGGCAACCATGGCACCCAATAGCCAAGTGTGGAACGGCATCTGTGCGGCCTTGGTGAGCGCGGCAAGCGACAGCAACAGGACCGGCATCACCAGCAGCGCGGATTGCGCGGTTCCGGCGCTGGAAAGCTCGATCATGCCCGAGATGGTCAGCGGCATGCCGTTAACGTGCAGGTACATGAGTCCGGCCAAAAACGCGATGCCGCCCAGCATGTTGAGGATGATCTGGGTGAAAGCGTTTTTTATGGCCTCGGGCGTGCGCGTGTAGCCAATCATGAGGAACGAGCACACGGTGGTGATTTCCCAGCCACAGAACAGCCACTCAAGGTTGTCGCTTGTCACGATGACGAACATGGCCGAGAGGAACAGGAACATAAGCGCCAGGAACTGCGGGCGTCGGTCGGGCGCCGCCTGCCCGCGCAGCGCTGCCTCGTGCTCGTCGTGGGCCTGGAAGTCCTTCATGTAGCCCAGGGCGTACACGCAGATAAGGCTGCCGACAATGCCGACGGCAAGCACCATGATCACACTCATGTAATCCAGGTAGAGCGGCGTGGCGGTGACAACCTCGGCCGCGGGCAGCGTCATGGCAGCGAAGGCAACCGAACCCACCAGCTGCACCACGCCGAGCACCGTGGTGAGCGTGCTCTTATATTTACGCGCGTTGTACAGGATGACGGCGCACAGGATCACGTCGATGACGGAGCTGATGATCGAGAGCACATGCGAGGTGCCGGGGGCAACCTCGAAGCTCTGCGGGCCCGTGCCAAAAAACATGACGGCGACTACAACCGTCACCGCCATAATGATGCCAGAGCCTACAAGCCCTAGCGCATCGCGGGCGCGGTCACCGCGCGCGAGCAGCATGCCCAGCGCCGGTACCAGCGGAAACAGGGTAAGGAAATACAGTAGCGTCATACCATCACTCCCCCATGCAAAAACGCTGCAATTGTTTAACGTTATAGCTCAGTTGAGGAGTAGCGGCGGCGGGTTTTCGGTCAACTGGGGAGTTTTAGGCGTACGGGGTAACGAGTCTGTCCGCTTTGGAGCAGAGAGGCGACGCTCCCCCTATCGCGGCGGCGGGCGCACGGGCCACTGCGCGCGGTTTATTAACCACTTTGGAGGATGTTCCAGTAGGCTCACGACGGTCCAAAAAGTTGGCGCGGCAAGAAAAATGCGCCCCTGTGGGCGCACCATCCCGTTCGCTATTCCGCCTTTTTAACGCGCGGCTTGCGACCGCGCGGCTTATCAACCAGCGCGGACTCACCGCTCTCGCGATACTGGCGGCACCAAGC
>CAUCXP010000012.1 GCA_958446785.1 uncultured Collinsella sp.
AGGTGCCCCTCGATTATCTCGATCCCCTTGTACTCGCACAGCTTCCTGAGGATCTCCCCTATGTCGCTCCTGATTTGGTTGTAGATCACTTTGCGCCTATACTTCGGCGTGAACGCGATGTGGTACTTGCACATCCACTTCGTGTGGGAAAGGCTGTAGGCCTTCTGGGCCATGGCGACCACCCCTTCGACTCGAATTCTTGACGGCCTGAACAATCGTCAATATCGGTCGGAGGGGTGGCTTTGTAAAGCCGTTTGTCTCCACCCGCGTAGCGGGTGGTTTAAAGCTGGCCGCTGCGCGGCCAGCAGACTAAAGTCTTGAAAACAAAAAGGCCCCCGCAAAGCGGAGGCCTTAGGCAAGGCTATGTCGAGATGCAGGATTCGCGCTACTCGCAGAGCGAAAGGGCGGCCTCGTCGGCAACGACAACGCAGTTGGTGTGCAGCTGCAGGATCGAAGCCGGGCACGCGGGCGTAACCGGACCATAGCACATGTCATGCACGGCCTGAGCCTTGGCCTCGCCGTTGGCGACGACTAGGATCATGCGGGCATACATGATGGTCTGGGTACCCATGGTGTAGGCCTGACGGGGAACATCGTCGATGCTGTCGAACAGGCGGCTGTTGGCCTGAATGGTGCTCTCGGTGAGGTCGACGCAGTGCGTGCCCTTGGAGAAGTGGTCATCGGGCTCGTTGAAACCGATGTGGCCGTTGTTGCCAATGCCGAGCAGCTGCAGATCCGGGTAACCGGCGGCGGCGACGATCTTGTCGTACTCAGAGCAGGCAGCGGCGGCGTCGGGGTTGGAACCGTCGGGCACATGCGTGTTGTTCAGGTCGATGTTGATGTGATCGAAGAAGTTCTCACGCATGAAGTAGTGATAGCTCTGGGGATCGTCGTGCGAAAGGCCGCGATACTC
Source organism: uncultured Collinsella sp. (assembly GCA_958446785.1). Taxonomy (GTDB): domain Bacteria; phylum Actinomycetota; class Coriobacteriia; order Coriobacteriales; family Coriobacteriaceae; genus Collinsella. The sequence continues at coordinate 914 of CAUCXP010000012.1, forward strand.
GTCCAGGTTGTAGGTGCTGACCTCGGCAAAGTCGACGTCGCCCTTCTCGTACCAAGCAGCGAGCTGCTTGTAGGCACCGATCGGGGTGGAGCCGGTGGCAAGACCCAGCACGCAATCGGGCTTGAGGATAACCTGCGCCGAGATGATATTGGCGGCCTTGCGGCTCATATCCTCGTAGTCTTTAGCTTTAATGATCTTCATTACGCGTCCTTTCTCGTACAAGAGAGGCAAGGCTCCCCTTACAAGCACTTGCCCGCGGCCCGCGTCGGCCGCAACCAACGTGTGCGGCCACCAGGGCGAGGTCGCGTAATGTATGTGTCTCGTGTCTAGCCGCGTCGAGGCCCCTGCCCGTCCACGGTGACCCAAAGCCGTTTAGCTTCGGACAAATCCCATCTTGCCACGGAGGGCGCCCTCTTTCAAGGGCGCCCTCCATAAACGTGTTTGAATTGTAGGCTAATGGCCACGTGCACTTGCTAGCGCTCGCGAGCAACGATGAGCTGGTCCATCTCTTCGACATGCGCACCAACGGAGCCCTTGATACTCGAGAACTCAACGGAGTTGCACACCAAGATGGGAACCGTCACATCGTAGCCCTCGGCAGCAATTGCCTCGCGATCGAACTCGATGAGCACGTCACCCTTATGGACGACATCGCCCACCTGTGCATGCACGCTAAAATGCTTGCCCTCAAGCTGAACAGTGTCCAAACCAACGTGGATGAGCACGTCTAGGCCATCGACCGTGTTGAGCGCAACGGCGTGACCCGTGGGAAAAATGGCCTCGACCTTGGCGTCTGCCGGCGCAATCACACGCGTGCCGGTAGGCTGAATCGCCACGCCCTGGCCCAAAAGGCCGGTGGCAAACGTCTGGTCGTTTACCTCGGAGAGCGGAATGACGTCGCCCGAGATGGGAGCATCCAGCGTAAGGACTCGACCACGCATACCAAAAGACCTTAGGACTTTAGTGAACATGCTCCCCCTCGGACATACCAATCAATCAAATAACCTTAACAGTTTACCACTTGGCACCCGTTTTTGACCATTAGGGAAGTTCGCGCTTGACAACCTCGACGATGTCGTCGACAACGCGCTGGGTCAGCTCGTGCGTCTCGGCCTCGGCCATCACGCGGACCAGCGGCTCGGTACCGCTCGGGCGCACCAGAATGCGGCCGCGGCCGTCAAGCTCCTTCTCGGCGGCAGCGACGGCATCCCAGATGGGCTGGCAATCGTCCAGGCCGGCCTTGTTGTCGGAATGCACGTTGACGAGTACCTGCGGGTACTTCTTCATGATGCCGGCAAGATCAGTGAGGGTACGACCGGTGCGCTTGAGCACGGCCAGCAGCTGCAGAGCCGTCACCAGGCCGTCACCGGTGGTGTTGTGCTCCAGGAAGATGATGTGGCCGGACTGTTCGCCGCCGATGACGGCGCCATCCGCGAGCATGCGCTCCAAAACGTAGCGGTCCCCCACGGCGGTCTGAACCATCTCGAAGCCCTGCTCCTTCATAGCGATGGAGAAGCCAAGGTTGCACATGACGGTCGAGACGATCTCGGAGTTGGCGAGCTTGCCGCGGGCGGCGAGGTCAGAACCGCAGATAGCCAGGATGTAGTCACCGTCGATCTCATTGCCCTCGCCGTCGACGAACAGCACGCGGTCGGCGTCGCCGTCGTGGGCCAGGCCGATATCGGCGTGGGTGCGCAGCACGAGCTCGCGCAGGGGCTCAAGGTGAGTGGAGCCGCACTCAACGTTAATGTCGGTGCCGCAGTAATCAGTGTTGATGGCATGGACCGTGGCGCCCAGGCGCTGCAGCGCAGCGGGCGTGGTCTGGCAGGAAGCACCGTGGCCGCAGTCGACGGCAACAACCAGGCCATCGAGCTTAAGGCCGTCGAGCGTGCTGATGGCATGATCGACATAGGCCTTGCGGGCGTCTTTCATCTTGATAATGTGGCCCACGCCGGCACCGGTCGGCAGCGTGTCGGCAGCCATGGCCTCCTCGGACATGACCCAGGCGCTGATCTCTTCCTCGACAGCATCGGGAAGCTTCATACCCTTGCGGCTAAAGAACTTGATGCCGTTGAACTCCGGCGGATTATGCGAAGCAGAGATGACGATGCCGCCGTCGAGCTCGTTTTGGACGGTGAGCAGCGCCACGGCCGGCGTAGGGATAACGCCGCAGCAATGCGGACGGCCGCCCTCTGCCATAATGCCAGCGGTCAGAGCACTCTCGAGCATGGTACCCGAAAGACGCGTGTCGCGGCCGATGCAGATGTCCGGGCCAAGGAACTTGGTCGCCGCGCGGCCCAGGCGAAACGCGAGGTCGCACGAGAGGTCGGCATTGGCGACGCCACGGACGCCGTCGGTACCGAAGATGTTCTGGGGCATAGGATCGCTCCTTCCCTAGCAGGCGATATACAACCGCCCACCCTAGTCGAAAAAGAAAAGCGGGACCCGCCGAGGAATCGGCAGGCCCCGCTTGTACATTGTATCTCGAAAGGAGATAAAACCTTAGCGCTTGGAGAACTGGGGAGCGCGGCGGGCCTTCTTGAGGCCGTACTTCTTGCGCTCGACCACGCGAGCATCGCGCGTAAGGAAACCGGCCTTCTTGAGGTCAGCACGGTAGTCGCCAGCGTTCAGAAGAGCGCGAGCGATGCCCAGACGCAGAGCGCCGGACTGACCGGAGATGCCGCCGCCATCGCACAGAGCGATAACGTCGAACTGACCGGCGGTGTCGGTCACCTTGAAGGGAGCAAGGGCGTTCTCAACGAGCTGATGACGGCCGAAATACTGCTCGGCGTCACGCTTGTTGATGGTCACCTTGCCGGTGCCGGGGACGAGACGGACGCGGGCGACGGCGTTCTTACGACGGCCGGTACCCTGGTAGACAACGGTGTTCTCAGCCATCTTTAAGCCTCCAGCTCAATCTTCGTGGGGTTCTGGGCAGCATGCGGATGCTCGGCACCAGCGTAGACCTTAAGCTTGGTCATCTGGGCACGGCCGAGGGTGGTCTTGGGCAGCATACCGCGAACGGCGCGCTCGATGACCTTCTCCGGGTGCTTCTCCATAGCCTGGCGGAAGCTCTCAGCCTTGAGGCCGCCGTTGTAGCCGCTGTGGCGATAATAGGTCTTCGTGTCGGCCTTGTTACCGGTAAGCTGGACCTTATCGGCGTTGATGACGACAACGAAGTCGCCGCAGTCGCTGTTGGGCGTGAACTGGGGCTTGTTCTTACCGCGCAGGATCATTGCGATCTGGGTGGCAAGACGGCCCAGGACAGCACCATCGGCGTCGACGAGAACCCAGTTGCGCTGGACCTCGCCCTGCTTGGCGTAGTGAGTCGATTTCGAAATCACTTAGACTCCTCCATGTACAGTACGTGTTGTTACAGAGATTCACGGGGCTCTGCAAGTAACCCGTCCATATTACCCCGCTCGCCGTACGAGTCAACAGGTATTTTGGCTCCGACCAGAGTTTCTGCACATGTCATCCACGAGCCGTGATTTTTCCAACTCTTTAGCTGTTGTCATTTTTTGAGGGTTCGCCGTCGCTAGCGCTCAACGAACTCTTGGATTTCCGCGAGCAGGCGCTTTGCCTCCTGACGGCCCTGGATATACAGGTCCAAAAGCTTTGCCGGATCGTGCTCGACATGGCCGACCTCGACCGGCTTTTGCGGAGCGATGACCAGCGCGCGGCCCTCGCGCTCATACTTCCACAGGTGCATGCGCTGGAGGTTATAGCGGTCGTGGCGCGTCTCGATAGCCTCGAGCAGGTAGGGGTAGTCGGCATAGCGGGCGCGCGCGGCAGGCATAAACTCGTAGGGCTTTTTCTCGTACGAGCGGTCCTGGGTGACGATGACGACCGCACGGTCGAAGCCCGCCTCCTCGAGCACATGCTCGATAGGAACCGAATCGGCCACGCCGCCGTCGACGTATTTGTGCCCGTCGATCTCGACCGGCGGCGTCACCAGCGGCAGCGAGGTGGAGGCGCGCACAGCATCGAGGTCGAGCACGGCGCTTTTGACCGGCAGGTAGGCAGCGGTTCCAAACAGCATGTCCGTCGCGACGGCGTACATCTCGATGGGGCTCGCGTCGAACGCCTCGTTGTCAAAGGGATCCAGGCGGTCCTGGATATCGTTGAAGATAAAGTCGTAACCCACGATGGAGCCCGTGGATGCGAAGGATGCGGCACCCATGTAGCGGTTGTCATTGCAGAAGGTCAGGTTGATGCGATTGACGCGACCGATCTGGTGTGACTTGTAGTTGACGCCGTTGAGCGCACCGGCCGATACGCCATATACCGCCGGAATTTCGACACCGGCCTCCATGAGAACGTCGAGCACGCCGGCGGTAAACTGCCCACGAAAACTGCCACCCTCCAAGACGAGCGCGACCTTGCCGGCGTTCTTTGCCTTATCTTCTGCAGTCATATTGACCTCCTGCGATTGCGTTTTGACTTTCTTCTACCCAGTTTTGGGATGGAGGGCGCATGGGTTTTGGAGTTGAGGGGGCGGCTGGCGGAAAGCACGTCCCGTTCTGAGGGGCGATTCCGGGATGCGCTTTCCGCCTGGGTTGCCATGGGGAAAGCATGTCCCACTCTACGGCTCGATTCCGGGTCGCAGCTTCCACTTGAGGCGTCATCCGGAAAATGTATCCCATTCCGAGCTTAGATTCCGGGATGCGGTTTCCGCCTGGGCAGTCATTGGGAAAACGCGTCCCACTCTGCGTCACTGAGGCGTTTTCTTTACGCCCGCGCCCTGCATAGAGTTCGATTCTCCGCGGTACGGGGGATCCGTTGATGCTGGGCGAGGCCAGCTGAAATTCGATAAACATCGCATCTATATTGGGCTGAGGCTTTGCGCGAAGAATCCGCGTATTTGCTTCGCAAATACGCACCGGCTTCGGCCGGCTGCCGCCGCCCTCGCCCGCGGGCTACAAACGCTTCGCGTTTGCTTAACGCCCGCGCCCTGCACAGAGTTCGATTCTCCGCGGTACGGACTAGAAATAAAAAGACAGGTAGATACGAATATCTACCTGCCTGTTACTTATGGTGGAGCTGGCGTTCATTCGGTCGAACACCTCGCCACCTGGACCTATAGCGCCAGGCAGCGACGGATTATCGCCCAAGCCGGCAGAATCGTCAAACGTGAACGCCACGCGCAGGCCGTCGTCATCGTCGGGGCCGCCCAGCACCACGCGCGCCACAAACGTGCGCAGGAGCTGCGCGTCGTCCACCTCGGCGGCGGCCATGCCCTCAAGCCAGAACAGCGCGCGGTCGTAGTCAAGGCGGGCGGCCTCAAGGGCCTCGGCCGTGCGCAGCTCGTCCTTGAGGAGCGCCTGCCGCTGCTTCAGCGCGTCTATGCGCTCCTTGCCGCCCGGCGGCGCGATGCCCGACTCGATGGCCGCCCATATGTTGGAGAACGTCGTCTCGATCTTGGCCAGCTCGCCCTTTATGGTCTCGCTCAAGGGCTTCTCGTCGGCGCGCTCCTCCTCGGCGTCGGCCAGCATGCGAGCGATGCGCTCGCGGCTGTCGGCGCTGCCCAGGGCCTCGCGCACGGCGTCGGCCACGCGCTTCTCCACGACATCGCGGCGCACGGTGCGCCCGCAGCTGCGGCAGCGGTAGTAGTGATAGGGCCTGCCCGACTTGCCCGTTCCGCTGGTGCCGGTCATCAGCCCGCCGTCTCGCCCGTCGTAGAGCTTGCCCGTGAGCGGGAAGTCCCACGCTTCGGTCTTGGCGCGGGGCCTGTGCGAGTCCTCAAGCATCCGTATCACCCTCTCCTCGTCATCCATGGAAACGATGGCGGGCATGCCGCCGGGCACGACCACGCCCGCGTAGCGGTACTCCCCGCCGTTCTCCCGCCGCATCAGTATGCGGCGCACCGTCTGGAAGCGCCACTTGCCGCCGCGCTTGGTGCGGTACGGCTCCCAGGCGCGCACCACGTCGGCCACCGACTTGCCCGACAAGACCATGCGCACGCCCAGGCGGATGGCGGCGGCCTCCTCCTCGTTGACCACGTAGCGCCCGTCCACTATGTCCCAGCCGTAGCGCACGCAGCCGTTGGCCATGCACCGCTCGGCGTTCTTCTGTATGCCGTCGCGTATGCGCTCGCCGTCGAGCGCGCTCTCGTACTCCGCCAGCACCTCCAGCATGCCCAGCTGCAGCACGCCCGCCGAGCCGTCCGAAATGTCCTCGCCCGCGTACAGTATCTCGACGCGGCAGCGGCGCAGCATGATGCGCGCCATGGCCATCTCGTCGCGGTTGCGCATGATTCGGGTGACTTTATATATGACCACGAAATCGAACAGCCCTCGCTTGGCGTCGGCCATCATGCGCTGGAACTCGGCGCGGTCGGTGTTGGTGCCCGTCTGCGCGAAGTCGCAGTACGTGGCCACCACGCGCAGGTCGTTCTCGGCGCAGTAGGCGCGGGACTTCTCCACCTGTATCTCTATGGACTCGCCGCGCTGGTTGTGGCTCGAGAAGCGGGCGTATATCGCCGCGCGCCCGCCCACGGCTACTCCATCTCGTCGGCGGCCTGGAACCACACCACCGTGCCGATCACGCGCACGGGGCCGTCGTCCATGCCGAAAATCATGTCCTCGTAGTCCTCGAAGCTATCCGCCGACAGCATCAGCTTGGTGCTGCCCTTGTACCAGCGGCGCATGACCGCGCGGTAGTCCTCGGTCTCCACCACGGCGATGGACCCGTTGGCGGGCTGGCGGTCGGGGTCGACCAGCACGTGGCTGCCCTCGGGTATGACGCGGTTCATGCAGTCGCCCTCGACCTCCAGGGCGAACGCGCGCGGATGCCCGGCGCACACCGAGGCGGGCACCTCAACGCGGTGCGCTATCTCCTCCTCGTCGGCGAGCGCGCCGGCGTGCACGCGCCCCAACGCGAGCAGCGGCACGGTGGCGCTGCTGGCCACCACGGGCATGGCACCGGCGGGCATATAGGGGCTGCCCTTGGGCTTTTTGGTCACGGGGTCAATCTGATCCATTCCGCCGTCTTCTATAAGGTGTGACTTACTAATCTGATAGCAGGCCGCCATGCGCTCAATAGCTCCCATACGGGGTTCGGAGCGGCCATTTTCCCACTGCGAAACGGCGTTACCTGTCACACCTGCAATCTCACCCAGTTCATCCTGGGTAACGTCGAAAATCTGCCGTAACTTCTTTATGTTGTCGGATATCGGCATCTTAACTCCTTCCAGGACTTAAATTTATTTTCAATTTTACCAAAATTAATCTTGACCGTGTTCTGAAGATTAATTACAGTTATGGACAGAAAGGAGGGAGTATGAAGTCACTCAAGCAGGCGCGCATGAGCAAGGGCGTAACCAAGAAGGCAATGGCTGAACATCTGGGCATTTCAGGACCTACATACGATGTTTATGAAGACCACCCCGACCGTATGCGCATCGAGACGGCTAAAAAGGCCGCCGACTTCTTGGGCTACAAACCCGAAGAAATTTTTTTCGCTTCAAACTGTAATTAGATTTACCTATCAGAAAAGGAGACACACCATGACCAACGCAAGCAAGATGCCCGTCATCGACGCGAATACCGCCAGCGAGCTGCTGGCCATCGTCGCAAACAGCAAGGACCGCATCACCGTCAATTTCGAGAAGGCGGAGAACGGCTGCATGGAGGAGACGAAGGGAAGCCTGAAGTGCCGCATCGCGCACGCATGTGGCTTCGAGTTCGAGGCCATCAAGCTGATGGAGGCCGACATGATGACGTGCTTCGAGATGGGCGGCGTGCAGTTCAACGTCTACAACTCGGTGCGATTCAGCGTCAACGGCAAGGGCTGGAGCACCGACTTCAGCAGCATCGCGCGCGACGATGCCTTCGACGACCGAGAGAACTAGGAGGCGGCCATGCTGAACGAGGTGACCGTAAGGGGGGGTTCACCGCCCTCAACGTGAAGAGCGGCAAGTGCGTGCTGCAGTTTGAGCTGGACCCGAAGTTCCGCGACTTCATCCCCAAGCTGGTGGAGTTCACGGGGCAGATGCTCAACATCCACGTGTACGACGACCAGGAGGTGATATTCGTGGATAGGGACACCGGTGAGGTCGCCTACGAGGACGCCCCGCTGCTTCTGCCGGGCGTCGCGGGCGAATGACCCCGATACAGCGCGCCATGTGCGACGAGTGCGCCGCCATGATGCGCGAGTTCTACAAGGACCCAGAGAACGAGAGGAAGTTCCAGGAATGGAAAAGATCAAGGGAAAGAGGGTGCGCGTCGCAGCCGGCAAGCGAAAGACGCGCACCGCAACGGTTCACTTCCGAACCGAGACCAGTGTAACACCCGAGCAGCGCCGCGAGAGGCTGCAGGCCGTTTTCGCCGCCCTGTTCGCCTGCGCGTGCATCGCCGCCACATGGGCGCTGGAGGCAACAGTATGGCCGAGGTAGACGCCAAGGCCCAGGCCCTCGTGGCCAAGGCGTGCGGCTGGATTGCCTCGAACCCCGATACATGGGCGAAGCTGCGCCGCATCTGCTACCGCCTGATGCTGGAGGGCCACGTCATCCAGCGCGACAACGTGTACACCCTGGCGTGCCAGAACGGCATGACCGTGAGCGAGGCCAGCGAGTTCAAGCGCGACCACAACCTGTGGAGCGTGCTGTCCCGCTACATGGTGCTGCAGCGCCCCTCCATGCTGGCCGCCGTGAGCTTCCGCCGCACGCCGGTGGACTCCGTGGACCTGGTGGGCACGTGGGAGGCCATCGTGGGCCCAGCCGTTTTCGCCGCCTCCACGCTAACCGAGGCGCAGGGCATCTACGACAGGGGCGCGCAATGAGGTGCACCGTCACGGTCGAGGGCCGAATGCCGAGCCTGAACGACTACATCAGCGCCGAGCGCGCCAACCGCTACAAGGTGGCGGCCATGAAGAAGCGCGAGACGGCGCGCGTGAGGGCGGCAGCCATGCAGCAGCGCGCGCCGCGCTTCGAGCGCCGGGTGACCGTGCGCACCACGTTCTACGAGCCCGACATGCGCCGCGACGCCGACAACGTGGGCTTCGCGCGCAAGTTCGTGCTCGACGGCCTGGTGGCGGCGGGCGTAATCAAGGACGACTCCCGCAAGTACGTGGAGCAGTGCCCCGACAGGGTGCTCACCGACAGGGCGCGCCCCCGCGTGGTCGTGGAGGTGAGCGACGAGTGACCCGCCGAGACAAGGGCAGGCCACACAGGGCGTGGCGCAAGGCCGACCTCGACCGCATAGCCGAGCTGGCGGGAAAGGTGCCCGCCCGCGAGATTCGCCGCGAGCTGCGGCTGTCCAAGAACCAGTTGGATAACGCGCGGCGCGTGATCAATGCCAGCGGCGGCCACGTGTCCCTGCGCTGCTACCGCCACCGCCTGGAGCTGTGCCCGTCGTGCGGGTGCCGCAGGGCGACCCTCGGCAAGGACGGCATCTGCGAACCGTGCAGACGCCAGCAGCAGCTTGAGGCCATAGAGGCCCGCATAGCCGAGCTGCTGCCGAGGCTGACCGCAGAGGAGCGCCGCACCTACGAGCGCACCGAGTGCGGCCGAGAGAGCCGCGCCGACCCCATGCCGCAGGCCCCGGACACCTCGGGCATGAGCCGCTACGCCGCCGACAAGGCAGCAGAGGCGCACGACGAGGCCATGGAGCGGTGGCTGTGCCGCTACCTGTACCGCAGGGTCAAGGCGGCGCAGAAGCGCAAGGAGCGCATAGAGAAAAAAGTTCCGAAATCCTGAAAAGTTTTTATCACTTTTAGTTTTCCCAGTTAGGAGACCCAAATGCTCACGGAAATCATCAGCAAGACCGTCGCGGACAAGACGGTGGACAGCATCCTGAAGCGCATCGAGCGCGCCGTCCCCGTGCCCGAGCCGGGCGACGGCGGCTTCGACGCCGCCATGCGCCAGGCGTTCAACATGGGGGCCGCCTGCATGGCCGCGCAAATCAAGAACGGCCCCGTGCCCACCAAGCGCATCGCGCTCATGGGCGAGGTGGCCCGCGTGGCGTGCCGCGCCCGCCTGGTGGGCATGGAGTGCCGCGTGGTCGTAGACGAGGAGGCCCGCGCATGCAATCGCTAGAGGAGGTCGCGATCTGCGACGTGTACCCCTACGAGCGCGCCGACGGCGAGCCGATGAACCCGCGCGACTTCACCACCAGGGAGAGCGCCGAGCACATCGCGGGCCTGGCCGCGCAGTTCAAGGCCAACCGCCTCAACCCCGGCCAGCCCGTCATGAAGCCCATCCTGTACAAGGAGGGCGGCATCTACTGGATCATCGACGGCGAGTGCCGCGTGCGCGCCATGAGGGCCATCGGCACCGAGCGTTTCCTCGCCGAGGTATACGACGACCTGGACGACGCCGAGCTGGCGCGCGTGGAGGCCGCCAAGGCCATGGTGGAGACCGACGCCAAGCTGGGGCTGACCGCCGAGGAGAAGTCGCGCGGCGTGCAGACCATGCTGGCGCTCGACATTCCCGACGAGGAGGTGGCCGTGGCCGCCCGCACCGACGCGGGCACCGTGGCCAAGGCGCGCCGCGCCGCCCGCAGGGTGCAGGACGCAGCCTACGACATGACGCTGGACCGCCTGGCGGCCATCGCCGAGTTCGAGGGCGACGACGAGGCCGTGGCCGAGCTGCGCGACTGCAAGCAGTCCGAATGGCAGCGCGTGTACGCCGGCCTGAAGGCCGAGGCCGAGCAGAGGCGCAACCGCGCCGAGGTGGTGGCGGTGCTTGCCGACGCGGGCGTCGAGTTCGTCGACGAATGCCCCGAGGGCTTCGCCGCATGCCGCACGTTTTCCGACTACCGCCCCGACCTGGCGGCGCTGGACGCCTACGTGGCCGACAACGCGGGCGCGGGGCTTCTGGCCGAGGAGACGTCGTTCGGCGTGACCCTGCTGGCGCCGGTGGCCGAGGGGGCTGACGAGGCCGCACAGGCCGCAGCCCAGCGCAAGGCCGACTTCCAGGCCGCCTACGAGGACGGCGCGAAGGCCCGCCGCGAGTGGCTTGCCGCCCACGCGGGCGACCTCAAGTCGATGCGCCGCACGGCTCTGGCGCTGACCGCGTTCGCCATGGAGGCCGGGGCCGTGGAATCGTTCGAGGAGCTGCTGGGCCGACCCATCGACCGCACGCCCACCGAGCTGGCCGTGGCCATGGGCTGGCGGGCAGCGTGGAACATGAGCGGCTGGACGGCCTGGAGCCTCATGGAAGGCGGCAGCTCCGTGCACTTCGACCGAGCGGCGGCCGAGAACGTGACCATCATCTACGAGGCCATGAAGGCCGACGGCTACGAGCCGAACGCGGCCGAGACGGAAACCTACGAGGCGTGCATGGCGCGCCTGGGAAGCGAGGAGTAAATGAGCGAAGCAGTTGAGGCCGAGATCATCGAGCCCGAGGAGGCGTCAGAGCTGACCGTGGCGTACTCCCCCGCCGTGATCGAGGCCAACTTCGACGCCCTGGAGGCGCACGTGCGCAGGCTGGTGGCCGACTACGAGGGCGCGACCTACGACATGGGCAAGGACGAGAACGTGAAGGCCGCCAAGCGCGACCGCGCCTACCTCAACGGCATCGCCAAGGAGATAGACGAGCGCCGCAAGGCCGTGAGCCGCGAGTACACGAAGCCCCTGGCCGTGTTCGAGGACAGGTGCAAGGCCGTGGCGGGCATCGCGAAGCAGGCAGCCGACGGCATCAAGGCGCAGCTGGACGAGGCCGAGGAGGAGCGCCAGCTGCGCGCGTACGCCAAGCTGCGGGGGCACTACGAGGAGTTCGCCGGGCTGCTGGCCCCCGTCGTGCCCTATGAGCGTTTCCACGAGAAGCAGTGGACCAACAAGACCTTCGGCGAGGTGAAGGCATTCAAGGCCCTGGAGGCCAAGGTGGAGCGCCTGGCCCAGGACTGGGAAACCCTCAAGGCGCAGTTCCAGGGCGAGCCGTTCTACGACGAGGCCGAGCGCGAGCTGTTCGCCACCCTGGACCTGGGCGCGGCCATAACGGCGGCGCACAAGGCCGAGGAGGAGCGCCGGCGCATCGCCGAGCTGAAGGCGGCCATGGAGCCGGAACCCGTGGAAGAGCCCGAGCCCGAAGCCGAAGCGGTGCCCGAGCCCGCGGAATGCCAGCCCGCAGAGTTCCCGCAGCCGCTTGAGCAGATGCCCGAGCCGCAGCCCGCGCCCATGCCCGCCCCGGTGCCGCCAGCGCCGCCCGCACCGGCACCCGTGGCCATGGCGGGCGACCCGTGGACGGTCGTGGTGCCGTGCGCCACGCGCGAGCAGATGCAGGGCGTCGCGGCGGCCCTCAAGGCGCAGGGCGTCGTGGGCACCATCATGCACGGCACGGTGGGCCAGGTTTACGAGCGGATGAACGGAGGCTACTAGCATGACCCAGGAACAGCAGTCCATCGACCTCATGGCGGCCGTTGCCCGCGTGCAGCGCGCCGTGGTGGTGCCCAAGGCCAAGTACAACGCTTTCGGCAAGTTCAGCTACCGCAGCTACGAGGACATAGTGGCCGCGCTGAAGGAGCCGTGCGCCAAGGAGGGCCTGGCGTTCTTCATGACCGACGAGCTGGTGCAGATAGGCGACCGCTACTACGTGAAGTCCACGGCGTGCGTGTTCCCCGCCGAGGGCGGCGAGGGCCTGCTGCAGGTGAGCGCCTACGCCCGCGAGGACGAGCACAAGAAGGGCTCGGACGACGCCCAGGTGACCGGCATGGCGTCGAGCTACGCCCGCAAGTACGCGCTGTGCGGCGCGTTCGCCATCGACGGGCAGAGCGATCCCGACGCCATGGAGGAGCAGCCCGCGCCCGAGGAGAAGCAGCCGCCCGCAGACGGCCCCTTCACGGCCCACTGCCGCAGCTGCGGGGCGCGCTACCAGTTCGCCAGCATGCCGCAGTACATGGAGTTCGTGGCCAACAGCCCGTGCTGCCCGCGCCCCGACTGGCAGGTGGAGTAGATGCAGGCGCTCACCGAGGAGCTGGACGAGCTGACCGACAGGCTGGAGGCCGAGCTGAAGACCTGCAAGGAGTCGGGCTGCCAGTACGCCGAGAACGAGGCCGAGTACCGCAAGGCCCTGCGCATCGCCATCCTGAACGAGCGCCAGAAGGGCACTCCCGTCACCATCATCGGCGACGTGTGCCGGGGCCAGGAGCAGATAGCGGAGGCCAAGCGCCGCCGCGACTGCTCCGAGGCCATCTACAAGGCCTCGCAGGAGGCCATCAACGTAATCAAGCTGCGTATCCGCATGGTGGACGCGCAGATCACCCGCATCTGGAACAGCGGGGACGTAACCCAAGGAGGGTATCTATGAGCATCAACCGCGTGTGCATATCCGGCAACCTGACCCGCGACCCCGTGCTGCGCTCCACGTCTGGCGGCATGTCCGTGCTGTCCATGGGCGTGGCCGTCAACGACCGCCGCAAGAACCAGCAGACCGGGCAGTGGGAGGACTACCCGAACTTCGTGGACTGCACGCTATTCGGCACCCGCGGCGAGAAGCTGGCGCAGTACCTCGCCAAGGGCAGCAAGGTGGCCGTCGAGGGCAAGCTGCGCTACCGCAGCTGGAACGACCAGCAGACCGGCCAGAAGCGCAGCGCGCTGGAGGTCGTGGTGGACGAGCTGGAGTTCATGAGCGGCCAGCAACGGCAGCAGGGCTACGCGCCGCAGCAGTACGCGCCCCAGGCGGCCCCGCAAGCGCCGCAGGCCCGCACGTACGGCCAGGGACGCCCCGCCCCGGCACCTGCGCCGCAGCAGCCCGCCTACGCGCCGCAGCCGGCCACTCAGCAGGCGTACGCGCCACAGCAGCCCGCGCCGCAGCAGCAGGCCATGCCGCAGCAGCAGGCCATGCCCGATCTGTACGACGAGGATATCCCGTTTTAGGGAAGGCGACGGCGACACTATGGGCATGGTTATACACGACGACTTCTGGGCGGCCGCGCAGGCCATGCCCGAGAAGCAGCGCGCGCCGTTCATCTACGCCATCGTCGAGTACCGGTTCACGGGCAAGGAGCCGCAGGGCAGCCCCGCGTGGCTGCCTACCTTCCTGGTGCTCAAGGGCAGGCTCGACATGGGCGACGAGAAGAGCGAGCGCGCAAGGAAGGCGGCCAACGCCCGCTGGGGCAACAGGCCGGGGAAGGAAGACGCGGTGGACGATGCGGCGGCACGGGCGCAAGCCGATGCGCAAGCACATGCGGGAGCATATGCGGATACAGATGCAGTCGCACATGCGCAAGCAGATGCGGATGCACATGCAGGCGCATCGAGTTGCGGCAATGCAGAGGTTGAGGTTGAGGTTGAGTATATAGATAACCCCTTAATCCCCTTTGACGAAATCGTGCATGCGCTCAACGAGGCAGCCGGCACCCGCTACCGCTCAAGCAGCGCCAAGACCCGCAGGCTGATACACGCCCGCTGGGCCGAGGGCTACCGCCTCCCCGACTTCCTGGCCGTCATCGACACGATGGCAGCCGAGTGGGCGGGCGACCCGAAGATGGCCAAGTACCTGCGGCCCTCCACGCTGTTCTCGCCGAAGTTCGAGGACTACGTGAACCGCAGCCCGAAGCGGAGGAAGGAGGCCGACGGCTATGCCGAGTACGACTAGCTGCCCGCACTGCGGGGCGCAGCTCGAAGGCAACTACATGACGCTGGCGGGCCGCCGCATGTTCTGCGGATGGAAGCCGTGCAGCTGCCCCGGGGCGGAGGCCGAGCGCGCCGAGCGGGCGCGCCTAGAGGCCCGCGCCGAGGCCGAGAGGGCCGCCGTCAAGCGCCGGCGCGCCTACGAGCGGGCCGGCATCAAGCCGCGCTTCATGGCCGCCGCCTCCCCCATGGCCTGCGACATAGCCGAGGGGGTGCGCCGGGGGCGCGGGGCGTACATCTGCGGCCCGGTCGGCACCGGCAAGACGCACCTCGCCAGCGCCGTGGCACGGCTTCTGGTGGACGGCGGCACCAGCGTGAGGGTGACCGACATGCTGGGCGTGCTGGCCGCCATCAAGGGCACCTACGGCGGAGACGGCACCGAGGACGGCGTGCTGTCGCGGCTGTCCCGCGTGGGGTGCCTGGTGCTGGACGACCTCGGCAAGGAGTCCCCCACCGACTGGACGCTGGGCCAGGTGTTCCGCGTCGTGAACGACAGGTACGAGAACATGAGGCCCGTGGTCGTGACCACGCAGTACGGCAAGGGCGACCTCATACGCCGCCTGGCCAAGAACGGCGACGAGGAGACGGCGGTGGCCATCGTGAGCCGCCTGTCGGAGATGTGCGACAAGTACGAGCTGCAAGGCAAGGACAGGAGGCTATCGAATGGCAAACGTTGACACGCTGCCCGAGATCCTGCGCCCCCTCATGGAGGGGCCGAGCATCGAGACGCCCAGGTGCGCCGTGTGCGGCGCGCCGTGGCCGCTCAACCGCCACCACATTGTGAGGCGCGGGGCGGGCAAGCTGTTCCGCGACGGACGCGAGGTTCCCAAGCCCACGGTGATGCTGTGCGGCAGCGGCAACGGCAGCGGCTGCCACGGGCTGGCGCACGCCAACAGGCTGCACTTCCGCTGGGTCAGGGCCGAGCAGAGGTTCAACCGCCCCGCCCCGCCGGGCTCGGGGCACTGGGAGTACCTGCTGCTGCCGGAACCGACCAAGTACGCGGATGCCCTGGCCATGGACGGCTGGGGTCGGCTGCCGAGGGGCAGGCGGTGCATGTGAGCGGGTACGAGCCTTCAAGCGGGTGGAACCTCCCGCCCGGGTGCTTCGAGTCCGACCCCAGGGCACCGTGGAACCGGCCCGACCCGTGGGAGGGCCGCACGTGCCGGGAGTGCCGCTTCTGCGGCCGCGTGCAGGGCGCTGGCGGCGAGGCCGTGTGCGCCCGCGACGCCATGACGGGCGGCGGCCCCGACGTGGAGGCGGTAGACGAGACAAGCGAGGCATGCGAGTGCTTCGAGTTCGAATAGGAGACGAAACGATGAAGAAGATCTACGCGGTGGCCACGGAGAGCGACGTGGTGCTGGCGTTCGAGAGCAGATCGGACGCAGACGAGTACGCAGGCGAGCACGACGGCATGGCGGTGCTGCCGGTGCCGTGCGTGGGGGCCTACGAGTACCCCAGCGAGAAGCCGGCCACCGACTGGGACCGAATCGCCGACGTTCTGCCGAAGGGAGGCGAACAGGCATGAGGCTGTACATGTGCGCATGCGAACGCTGCGGCAAGGAGGTGCCGGCGACCCTGGCGGGTTACGCCAAGATGGTGCTGAGGGACAGCGCGCGAATCGACGGCAAGGCAAGGGCCTTGTGCCAGGAGTGCGCCGATACAGCCTTCCGAAAAACGCTACTGCGCTGCCAGGATCGAGATCCAGGTAGCTTCTGTCCTGATGCATGCCTGGTCTGAGGTGGAACATGACCTGGTGTATAAGCCTATGCAGGGAACACTTTCTGAGGAAGAACTGGCTATCTTAGATGAATTAAATGGTCTGGTGCTTACCGGTGAAATCGCCCTGGAACGGCTTCAGGCTGCTGGAAATGAAAGGATTCAGAACAGTAAAGCTACTTTTGCCAATCAGTTTGAGCTTGCCTCTTATTTATATAATTATTTAAGCAATAATTTCCTTCCGGAAGATATCAAGCTTCGTATGGGAAATATTGAGCTGCTGTTCCGCTTTTTAAGCAGCTTAAAGATATTACGGGCAAAAGATATCGGACCTATCGTAAAGTCTGTAAAATTTGAAAAAGACAAACGTACCATTTCCCAGCAGATCATTGACCAGATCATCAGCGGAAATGAAAAGAGATACCAGGCATACCAGAAGCTGCGCTCCGATGACTCCAATTTAACGGTGGAACATCAGGAAGCCATCAACTACTTCTTTGGCCA
>CAUCXP010000013.1 GCA_958446785.1 uncultured Collinsella sp.
GCGCTCGACGCCGACTGGATTTAGGTGCCACGTGTTTGGAGCGCCGGTACCTCCAGGCCATCTTATCGAGGTGGCAGAGGACCTTCTGGTGGTTGATGAGGTCATGTGCTTTGTCCAAGCGGGTTCGTGGATGAGCGAGCCCGAGCAGCTGGAATATGGCTATGAAATCTGCGCCCGATACCATTTGAATCATCTGTCGACGGACGATTATGTCGAGATGGGGCAGAGGTATACCGTTGCCGACTTGATTGCCTATTGCAATGAGAATCGATCTCGCCAGGGGGCTGTACGCGCGGCCGCCGTGCTCAGGCGCGTGTACGATGGCGCGGTCGCCCATGGAGACGGCCACCGCAATCATGGTCGTAGCAAAACGTTCCCAGGGAGGGCTGGGATACACCAAGATCGAGCTCAACCATCGGGTCGATGTTCCCAACGAGTTCAAGTATCTCGCTAAGGCCGGGTATTTCGAGATTGACGTATATGCGCCTGCGAGCGGTACGGGAATTGAATACAACGGCTCGGACCATCTTGATAAACAGCGCAGCGCGTCGGATGCGGAGCGTATGACTGTGCTGAGCGCGCTGGGCTTTAGGATGATCGTCCTCACCGGGACTCAGTTTGCCCATCAGCTGCAATTGCACCGGGCGATGAACGCCATCGCGCTTGCGATAGGCCTTAAGTGCGACCGAAGCGAAGCGTTCCAAAAGCGGCAGAACGACCTGCGAGAATTCGTGATTCGGCACTGGGACGGCGGCCTTTAGGGGCGCTTTGGCCCTTCTGCGGGGTGCCGTGGGCAGGCAAACCATCACAACATTCGACGTTTTTTGCCAAAATCGGGAAAGGCATCGAATGTTGTGATGGTCTGTGTTGAGGATGGGCTTGGAAAGTCCGTTTTGCTCGAAGCGACTTGTCCTGTCGTACGGGTGTCGGCATGATTCTCCCGTGGGGTATTATGTTTTCCGAAGAATAAAACGCCGCGTGAGGGGAGGGCTGCGTGGACGGGCACGTGCAACATGACGGCTTTGGCCGCGATATCAACTACCTGCGCATCGCCGTTACTGACAAGTGCAATTTCCGCTGCATTTACTGCATGCCGGCCGATGGCGTGGCGCCCCGCACGCACGACGAGCTGCTCAGTGCCGAGGAAATCGCCCGCTTTGTGCGCTTGGTGGCGGGGGAGGGCATTCGCCGCGTACGCCTGACGGGCGGCGAGCCGCTGGTCAGCCGCCGTATCATTCCGCTCATTCGCGACATCCGCGCGATTCCGCAGATCGAGGACATCTCGCTTACCACCAATGGCGCCCTGCTGCCCAAGCTGGCACCGCAGCTCAAAGATGCCGGCCTTAACCGCGTCAACATCTCGCTCGACACGCTCGACCCTACGCTGTTTGGAAAGATCACGCGCCTGGGTCGGCTCGAGCAGACCATGGCTGGCATCGACGCGGCGCTGGCTTGGGGCTTTGAGCCTGTTAAGGTCAACTGCGTTGTGGTGCGCCGGCTCAACCAGGATGTGGCGGCCCTTGCGCGGCTCACGCTCGACCGCCCCATCCACCTGCGCTTTATCGAATACATGCCCATCGGCGACGAGCGCACGAGTTCGCATTGTGCCGTGGATCCGCATGCGCCCGCGCTCAATCCCGAGTTGTGGGACGCGAGCGATACCGTGCCGAGCGACGAGCTACGGGCGCGCATCAATGCCGGGGCCGCCGCGGCGGGACTGGGTGAGCTCGAACCGCTTGACATCAGTGACGCTCCTGCCGGCGCGGGCCCTGCGCGCTATTGGCACTTTCCGGGCGCGGCGGGAACGGTTGGTTTCATTAGCGCCATGTCCAATCATTTTTGTGCGAATTGCAACCGTCTGCGTCTGACGGCCGATGGCAACGTACGTCCGTGCCTGTTCAGCGATGCCGAGTATTCGGTGCGCGATGCCCTGCGCCGCGGTGATGATATGCAGGTACTTTCGATTTGGCGCGATGCCGTGGTCCACAAACCGCAGGAACACGCGATAATTGAGGGCACGCAACGATTTATGTCCCAAATCGGAGGATGATCATATGGCCAAGAGCAGGTACGCCGATGCCACCAAGGCCGCTCGCAGGGCCGCGATGTCTGCCCACAAAGTCACGGCTGCAGCGAATGCTGGCAACGCCGACGCGTCCGCGCAGCCGACTTCCAGCGCTGCAGTCGAGCCCGCCCGTGACGCCCGTCGCGACGAGCTGACGCATGTGGACGCCAAGGGCGAGGTTCGCATGGTCGACGTGTCCGACAAGGCCGAGACCCATCGCATTGCCATCGCCGAGGGCACCATCCTCATGCATCCCGAGACGCAGGCCATGGTGCTGCAGGACCGCGCCAAAAAGGGCGACGTGCTTGCCTGCGCGCGCGTGGCGGGCATCATGGCCATCAAACGCACGAGCGACATCATCCCCATGTGCCATCCGCTGCTCATTACCAAGAGTAAGTGCGAAATCGAGCCCATCGCCCCGGCGGGGACGCCGGCCGAGGACGTGCCCGAGGGCTGGGCGCCGGCGCGCGCGGACGGGCAGGTTGGCTTTCACGTGCTGGTTACGGCCGGCGTAACGGGCAAGACGGGTATTGAGATGGAGGCGCTGACCGGCGCGAGTGCCGCGTGTCTGACCATCTACGACATGTGCAAGGCCGTCGACCGCGGCATGGAGATCGTCGACGTGCGCCTGTTGCACAAGGAGGGCGGCCGCTCGGGTGTGTGGGATCGCGCCGAGCGTCAGGCTGCTGTTGTTGAGGCCGTGGGAGCCGCGGGCGACGCACCCGCGAGCGCACCCGTCGCCGCCGCGCCTGCGGCCCCGGCCGTCCCCGCGATTGCGTTTATCGGCTACCAAAACTCGGGCAAGACCACGCTCGTCGAGAAGGTCATTGCCGAGCTCACCCGCCGCGGCCTGCGCGTGGGTTCGCTCAAGCATCATGGGCACCACGGCTTTGATATCGATGTGCCCGCTAAGGATACCTGGCGCCATCACCGGGCCGGATCCAAGCACGTGGGCCTCATCTGCGCCACGCGCTGGGCGGAGTACGCCGACACGCGCGAGGAGGACGAGATGCCCGCGCGCGAGCTGCTGTCGCGCTACAACGATGTCGACGTGGTGATCATCGAGGGCTACAAGACCGAGGGCTTCGACAACATCGTGGTCGCGCGCTCCGGTGTCGACCGTCTGCGCGGCAAGAGCTCACTCGACCTGGTCGACGGCCGCACGTTGGCACTTGCCTGCAACGAGGCCCTGGCGCGTCAGGCCTTCGACGCCGGCTTCGCGACCCGAGCCATCAACATCAACGACGCCCGAGCCATCTGCGATCTGATCCAAGATCATCTGGCCTAAAACCTGCCAAAAAGGGACAGGTTTATTTTGGCAGGTTTTATCTGGGCAAACGCCATTTCCACCACAAAGGGGCCAGGCACCTTTGTGGCGGTTTTTGCTTTGGTAGATGTGTGGGACATGCCTTACAATCTACCAAGTAGTTCATGACGGGCGAAAAACGGAGAGAAGGGGCTCGATGCGTCCTTAATGTTTCATGCGGATAGATTGATTTGACAGACGGTGGCGAATGCCCGCCGTCCGCATTCGTATGAAACAAGGAGTCTCTATGCTCGCCCCTCTTTTCTCAAAGCCTCAATCATCGCTGTCCGTGCAGGCCAAGCGCCTGGTGGCAATGCGCTTCCTCATCTACACCGGCTTTCAGACCAGTTATTTTATCGGCGTCATCGGAACGCTCACCTATGCAGACGATGCCTCAGTCGTGGCGACATCGCTGGCCGTCCTGTTTATGAATGTATTTGTGATCCTGGGATCCTTTGCGGGTGGAGCGGCGCTCGATGCCTGGGGCCCGCGACGCCATTTCTTGCTGAGCATCGTCGGCGCGCTTGCAACCGGCACGGCAATCATTGCCTTTGGTGGTGCGACCGGCATTGTCCTGCTCGGCGCGGTGCTCTTAGGCTTTACGATGGGATTTGCCCAACCCATCGCCACATCTTATCCGGCCTACCTCACCGACGACCCCGCCGAACTCAAAGACATCAATTCCGCCATCGCCATGTTCTCAAATGTGAGCATTATCGTCGGACCCACGCTGGGCGGCTTTGTCGCGGCGGCTGCGTCGTCGCGCGCGGTGTTCGTGCTCATGATGCTCTTTACCGTGCTGGCGCTCGTCGCCGGTTGGGGCTTTAGGCCGCAGACCAGCCATGTCGCCGGGCATGCGGATGCCGATTCGGCAGAGGAAGGGGAGCGTGCGGGACAAAGCTCCAACCCCAGCACGTCCGCCCGCGCCACCTTCGCAGCCAGCATCAAGACAGTCTTCACCAACAGCGTTCTCGCCCTGCTGTTTTGCATCATTTTTCTTTCGAACTTTGGCTACGGAGCCTTCGATCCGCTCGAGTCGTTTTTCTATCGCGATGTCCTGCACGTTGGCGTTGAGTGGATGGGCTGGCTCTCGTCTGCCTCGGGCGTGGGCGCGGTGCTGGGTGCTGTGCTCGCGCTCCGCTTGCCGCCGCACCTGGTCAACCTTAAAACGCTGCTCGTGGCGCTCATGTCCGTGGGCCTGGGAAGTCTGCTCTATGTGGGGACGCCGTACGTGGGTGTGGCCCTTGTCGGCCAGGTCGCCCTGGGCATAGCTTGGGGTGTCGTCAACCCGCTCCACAACACCATCGTGCAAACGACGGCGCCGCTCGAGCAACTCGGCCGTGTGAACTCGGTCATGGGCTTTGGCAATATGTTTGCCGGCGTGGCCCCGCTGGCGATTGCCCCGTGGCTGGCGGCGACGTTTGGCGTGCAGCAGACGCTCATCGGAGCAGACATGGTCGTGACGGCGGTCCCTGCGGCGTTGCTGCTGTTTGGACGCCGGCATTTTGATCGTGCCGCAAGGCAGTAAAACCCATCACAACATTCGATGAAAATCGCGATTTTACCGAAAAACGTCGAATGTTGTGATGGTTTGCGCCCCGGGTCAGGCCATCCTGCGGATCCGGCCACCCTGCGGGTCCGGCCACCACAGAGGGGCCAGGCGCCTTTGTGGTGGATTTTGCTTTGACGGGCCGCGCCTGCGCCTTGGTATACCATGTACGCCGTTTGCGAATGCACCCCACACCGCCGCACAACCCAGAAAGGCTCCCATGGACACCACCTTCAGCCACGTCAAAGCCGTGTTCTGCGATATCGACGGTACGCTGCTCACGAGTCAGCACACGGTGTCCCCGCGTACCGCGGCGGCGATCCGCGCCCTGCGCGAGCGCGGCGTGCTCTTTGGCCTATGCACCGGGCGCGACGCCCACGCGACCGAGGCCATGTACGAGCTCTGGGGCATCGAAGGCCTGGTGGACGTGCTCGTGGGCTGCGGTGGCGCCGAGGTCATCGACCGCGCGCACGACATCAACGAGCTGAGCTATCCGCTGCCGGGCGAGACCATCGCGCGCATCTGCAAGCACATGGCGGACCTTCCGGCAACACCCGCCTGCCCCCGAGACGGCGTGTTCTACGTGCCCGAGAGCAACGCGTGCGTCGAGCACCTGTCGCGCGTCGACGGCGTGCCCTACCAGGTGGTCGATTTTGCCGAGTTCTTGCGCGAGCCGCAGCCCAAGGTGATGTTTACCATGGCGCCCGAGGTGATGCCGCGGGTGATTGAACGGGCGTCGACGTTTGCAGATAACACTGTTAAGGCGGCGGCCCTGCAGACCACGCAGCGGCTCTACGAGTTTATGGATCCGCGCGTGTCCAAGACGCGCGGCCTTGGGCGCGTGGCGGAGCTCAACGATATGGAGCTCCAGGACATCTGCGTGTTTGGCGATGCGGACAACGACACCTGCATGGTGGCCGACGCCGGCGTGGGCGTGGCTATGGCAAACGGCAGCGACGCCACCCGTACCGCCGCGGACTTTGTAACCGCGAGCAACGACGAGGACGGCATCGCGATCTTTATCGAGGAACATCTGCTGTAGCGCCGGGGGGCAGCCACAAAGAGGGCAGAGCGCCTTTGTGGTGGTTTTCCAAGCGTCCCAACAGTCGATTGTTGGGACGCTTTTTTGTAGCGAGGAGATTTGCGGCCGGTAACATGCGATGCCATTCAAGTGTCGATGTATGAACATATCGGCACGCGCTAGTTGTGCAGTAATTGACCAATTAGCTCATAACTAATATTTCCAGGTAGATATACTGCCATTCACGGCGCAATTTTGACCGTTCACAGATTGAGCGGGTTAAAACAAAGTGTTGTACAAACAATGATAAAGTGTCATTTATCTAGATTTGCTAACGAGTTTACCAGCGTCTTTCCGAAATTTAACCCTCGAAAAACAATGCATAGTTTGAATAATTGTCAAGAAGTTAAGGCAACGTAAAGCAAAACTGACATTGTTAGGCTTGCGTTGTTTAAACAAAGAGTAATAATATGCATATCGAGCGCGAGCAATTAACGGTTGCGAGCCAAAGCTTGATGGTGAAAGAGCAAGATCGCGGTCTCTTGGGGAGGAGACATCGATGAAAGCGAATTCGGATAAATCTAAGCAGAGTAATAAAGCGACGCGCCGTGTGCTGGCAGGCGTTTTGTGCGGAGCCTCCGTTTTGAGCCTGGTACTGTCGCTCGTCATGCCTCCGATCTCGCAGGCCATTGCCAACGATGCCCAGACGGTTTCTACCGAGGAAACTGTGATGGGGGGGGGTTCCTCAAGTGAGTCTACTGATGTAGGCAACACCAACAACGGGGATACCGAAAACCAGAATAGTGACGATGCTGCGGGCGACGACGAAATCCAGCAGGAGGAGCAGCCCAAGGACGAGTCGCAGGCAGAAGAAAATGAAGCGATCGACGATGGCGCTGGTTCGTCAGCCGAGGAGGCTGTGGCGAGCGAAGAGACAGCCACGGACATCAAGAATGCCGGTGACTTGCAGGGAAAGCTTCTAGGCGTTGAGGAAAATCAAACCGCCAGCTTTACGCTTGCGGCTGATATTGACTTTCCTGGTGAAATCACACTTAACAAAGGCGGCAGCAATATCACCCTTGACCTAAGTGGTCATAAGATTAAGCACTCGAGCGCCGACAAGCCGTTATTCAATGTTGCCGGTGGTGCGTCACTTACAATTAGGGATTCTGCACAGGTGGGTGAGACGGTCAGCGAGGGCCAGCAGCTAGCTGATCAGGGGCAGAGCCTGAATGCCGATAATTATGACAAGAATGCCGCCAATTATGGCAAGAATGCCGAACTGACTTACGATAACGATAACATTCCATCTAATCTTACCTACTACGTGACCGAATCGTCCCCGAGCGGAACAGGCACAACCGAGACACTTGTCAAACATGACGTTGAGATTAAAGGCGCCATCGTGGCGTGCGGCGGCAACGCAAATCTAAAGCTCATCAATCTATATAACAACAACGGCAAGGGCGGCACGTTTAACCTTGTGAGCGGCGTGATCACGCAAAAACAAGGCGGCAGCGTTAGCAGCTTGGTCTATGCCGAGAACGGCTCTACCGTCAACATGCGCGGCGGCTATGTGTGTGGAGCTTCTGGCTCGGGTGCGGGCGGCGGAATTGAAATACACGGTAATTCGACCCTCGAGGTTTCCGGTGGCGTAATTGCCGGCAACAGTGCTCCTAGTGGCGGTGGTGTGTATGCTAAAGACTCCACGGTCAACATAACTAATGGCGTAATCTCCGGCAACAGCACGCTTGCTACTGGTGTTGGTTTCGGCGGCGGCATCATGGCCGAAGGCGGCAGCGTTACTGTTTCTGGTGGCTACATTACTAACAATAAATATGCCAATTACTGTGGTAACGATGGTAATGGCGATCATGGCGGTGCTGGACTTGCCGCTAAAAACGGTACTCATGTCACCATTTCGGGCGGCCAGATCACGGGCAACTATTCTGAGGAAGCCGGCGGCGGCGTCTATGTGACCGACATCGAACACCAAGGGGCGAGCTCGCGAAAGACAATGGCATGGCTCAACATTACGGGGGGAACTATTGCCTCTAACGTGAGTTTTCGCTCTGAGGGTGCCGGCATTCGCGTGGGCCAGATGGTTGACGCGATGATAAAAGGAACGTCAAATTCAAATCCAGTCTATATCACTAATAACCACTGCATGTCTCGCTTTGACTGGGGTGGAGGCGGCATCTTCGTCCAGGGCGATTCTAAGGTCGCGTCTAATGCTGGTAGGCTATTTGTCTATAACTCCTATATAAGCAGCAATGAGGCCGGTGGCTACGGTGGCGGCGTTGCGGTTTGCCCGACGGGTAAGACTTTGGTGACAGGCACCGACGGCACGGCGATTTTCGGTAATACTTCTGCCGGAAATGAGCAAAACGCGAACGACTACGAATCCGTGAGTAATACAGGCAATAACGGCACCCCCCATCTTTCCGGCGGTGGTCACGGTAAGGACCAGGACTCCGACGCCTACAATGCCGAAGTGTTTCGCGAAAACGGCCACGCGGACTTCTTCCTTGCGGCGGAGGGTCATACGACTCCGATCGCGGCGGTGATTGGCAAAATGCTTGGCGGCGGCGATGCTAAGTATCGGGGAAGCTTAGAGCTCCAGAAAGCCATTACTATCCCCGCTAACGGTGGCGTGCAGGTATATAAAAGCATCGGCCTGAGTTCGGATGTTAAGGCTCAAGACCCCGAGGCGATCAATGCGCGAAAGGCTGCGCTAGAGGCGGGCGCGACGTTTATCACGGGCAATTATTCCTGGAACCATGGCGGCGGCATCATGTCGAACGGCGACCTGTACATGGGCGCGCCTGAGGACACGTATGTCTATCCGAGCCTCAAGCTCAAGGCGACCAAGAAGCTGGAAGGCCGCAAGCTCAATGATGGGGAGTTCTCCTTTACGGTGTATCGCAAGGATTCAGACGACCCTTTGGCTGGCACGACAGCTGGCACGACATTCAATCGCGACGTTTGCACCGAGGTTGGAACAGCAGCAAATGATGCAGAAGGCAGCATTACGTTCGACCTTGGTGAACAATTCGCATCGAGTGGCGCGGGTAACGAAATCACATACTACTTGGTCGAAGACCCCGGTGGTGATTCTGGCATCACGTACGACTCCAGCGTGTATAAGATTGTGGTGACGGCCGAAGATACCAAGACCTTGCTCATGTCTGTTCCGAGTAAAGAAAACTCAAGCCAACTGAAGGATCTTTACATCCATAACTACACGATTAAAAACGTCGGTGTAACCAAGTACGAATTCCGCGAGTCGTCTGGGAAGTGGGAGAACGTAAAAGCGAGGAGCAAGGTGCAGAAGAGTGGAGACTATTATCCAATTATCTGTGAGGGTGACTCCACGACTTTCACTAACAAGTTCACTCCGTACGACTCGAAGGGCTCCTGGACGCCTATGGCGACTAAGGTCGTTGAGGGTGGCGAGATGAAGGAGTTCACGCTCCAGCTTGCGACCGACACAGATTTTACGGATATCGTTAGCAGCAAGTCCACCACTGCCGACGGCGACAAGTCCCAGACCCTGAGCTTCGACAAGATTGATTACAAACTCGATCAACTCGACCAGCTCGCGTCTGGCCCCGCTGGCCGTGGTGCTTCCAAGACCTTCACGTACTACGTGCGCGAGAAAGACGACGGTTCGCTGTTCTCGCACTATACGTACGACAAGTCGGTCTATCAGATTACGGTTAACGCGACTGACGACTCTAACCACCATATCGACGTCACTGCGACCTACAAGCAGATTCAGGATCGTGATGGCAAGCCAGTGACCAACGACATGGGCCGCGAACTCACTGAAAGTTCCACCCCCACCTTCACCAACACCTACTCCACCTCTTTGCCCCTTTCTGGTATGTCGGGCGTCACTCTGACGTACCTTGCCGGCGCGGTGGTGCTTTGCGCTGCTGCGGCCTGGATGCACATTCGTCGCAAGGCGAATGCGAAGGGAGGTAAGCGTCGTGAATAAGAAAGTTTGCTCCTTCCCGATCTTGTTTGCGCTGCTTACCCTCCTGATCGGCACCTGCGCGGTTGTGTTCCCCGCATCCGCGCAGGCCGCGCCGACCTCGACCGGTTCCATCACGGTGAGCGGCACCGTGGCGCGCAGCTACGACGCCTACCAGATCTTTAGCGCCAACGTCGTCGACGGCGACAGCGACGCCAAGATCGCCACCGACCTCGCCTGGGCAAGCGACGCCGTGCGCGACGCCGCGCTGCCTGTGCTGCACAGCGCCGGCATGCCCAATTCCCAGACCACCGCGCAGGAAGCTGCCGAGTGGCTCAACACCGATTCCCACCTTACGAGCGCGCTGAGCGCGCAGCTCGCTCGTTCCCTCCAGAGCTCTGGCGCCGAGCTCGCGGCCCTCAACGCGGGCACGGCGGCCGAGCTGCCCTGCGGCTACTGGCTCATCGTCGCCGACGACGACGCCATCGCCCAGGGCGAGGCCGGCACCGCGCCGATCATGGCCCTGGTGGGCGGCAGCGCCGTCACCGTCAAGCCCAAGGCCGCGACCCCCAAGGTGGCCAAGCACGTGCTGGAGGACAGCACCGCCGCATGGCAGAAGGCCGCCGACGCCACGGTCGCCGACGACCTGTACTGGCGCCTCTCTGCCACGGTCCCGGCGGGGCTCACGGCCTACGACACCTACGCGGTGCGGTTCGTCGACACCATGAGCGCGGGGCTCGACCCCTCCAAGGTGGCCGCGAGCATGCGCGTGTACGTGGCGGCGGGCGCGGACGGTGGCTTCGACGCCGTCCAGACCGGCAAGGACGGCCGAGCCGACACCGAGCCCGCGAAGGGCTGGACCGACATCACGGCCCAGTGCGCCACCAAGGTAGCGGTTGACGGAACCTTCACCGTGCGTACCGGCGACCTCATCGCCGCGCTCGGCGGGGCCGACGCCTTCACCGCGGGCGCCCGCGTGGTCGCCGTGTACAACGCGCCGCTCAACAGCGCGTGCAACCACGGCATCGCGAAGGGCAACCCCAACGAGGTCTACCTGCGTTACCCGCGCTCTCCCTTTGCCGACCAGTTCAGCGATGCCGGCTTCACCAGCACGCCGAGCGACGATGCATGCGCCTACACCTGGGATCTCGCGCTCACCAAGCGCGGCAGCGACGGCGACAAGCCGCTGCCCGGGGCGGTCCTGAGCATCACCGACGACCGCGGTCGCGCGCTGGCGGCCGACGGCACGTGGGATGCGCAAGGCAAGGCCACCGTCACCACGGGCGAGGACGGCCGCGTGACCGTCTCGGGCGTGGACCCGGGCAAGCTGGAGGTCCGCGAGCTCAAGGCGCCCAAGGGCTACACCGCCTTTGAGGGCACGCGCTCCGTGACGGTCAAGGCCGAGGGCCTGGACGTCGACCAGGTGGCCGCCGCCAAGCCTAAGGTGACCGTATCGGCCGAAAGCCCTCTGCGAGTTGATGCCGCCGATGCCGGGAAGGGTTTAGTCGAGTTGTCGGTGCTTAACACCCCAAGTAACGAAGTGAGTCGAGGCTTTATGCCCTCGACGGGAGATAGAACGTTGGTGTTGGTAACGGCTTTGGCCGTCATCGGAGTAGTGGCTATTGTCGTCGCGCTCGTCATCAAGCGGGGAGGAGGTCGCCATGATAAATAATTGTCCCCCCCCCTTGCTCAATGGCGTACTGCCTCCGTAGCGAGTGGCGCGCAGGGAAATGAGCCTGCTGACTTTTGGTGATGACGAGAATTAAAGCAACCTCCAAGAAAGAGGTCCCAACATGAAAACAACCAAGAACATCGCACGCCTGGCAGTAACCGCCGGCCTCACCGCAGCGCTGAGCTTCGGCGGCGTCATGGCCCCGGTGACCATGGCGTTTGCCGAGGGAACGGGGTCGACCGTCACGTTCGAGGACGCCGATTACGCTGCGTTCACGACCTATAAGGGTATCCAGATCTTCAAGGCAAAGGTCACGACGACCGGTGGGAATACGACGGTGAGTAGCATCGAATGGGCCAGCTCCGAAGCCCAAACTGCTGTCGTAAACGCCATCAAGACAAAGAATGTATCCTACGATAGCGAGAACGCACAGGATGCTGCCGATTGGCTTAGCACCAAATCTGAAGTTACCGGGACCGATTCGAAGGTTGCTAGCGACAACGTTCTCAGTCTAATCGCCGATGGCCTGAAGAGCAGCACCGCCTGGGAGGTGACGAGCGAGGGCAGTGCTGCTCTTTCCGGACTCGGCGCCGGCTACTGGCTCTTCCTCACCGCTACTCCCGGTAAGCCTGCTGACAAGTCGACCGATGTGTTCACCTCTCCCGTCTACGCCGTGATCGACGGCGTGAACGCGACGACCGTTACGCCAAAGAAGGGCGTGCCCACTGTCGAGAAGAAGGTCCTCGACGATGCCGACGCCGCCGACATCAAGGGCTCCAACAAATGGAATGATGTCGCCGATTCCCAGATCGGCCAGGAAGTTAACTACAAGCTGACCGGCACGATCGCCAGCAACTACGCTACCTTTGGCACGTATGCTTACAAGTTCACCGACGGGCTTTCCAATGGCCTTGACTATGTCAAAGGCTCGGTTAAGGTGTACGCGCTGAACGGCGAGACTTACAGCGAGATTGAGTCGAGCAATTATACCGTGACGGATGCTGATGCTAGCAACAATAACACGCTGACGGTCGAGTTCAAGACCGGAGACGGCAAGAAGGGCCTCAAGGACGTCGCGAGCGTGACCGCCGACACCAAGATCGTTGTCTTCTACAAGGCAAAGCTCAACGGCAACGCCGTGATCGGCAACGCAACCGACGGCAACAAGGGCGGCAACCTCAACACCGTTAAGCTCACGTACTCTAACAACCCGTATGGAGACGGCACGGGTGACACGATTGAGGACACTGTCGCCGACTTCGCGTTCAAG
Source organism: uncultured Collinsella sp. (assembly GCA_958446785.1). Lineage (GTDB taxonomy): Bacteria > Actinomycetota > Coriobacteriia > Coriobacteriales > Coriobacteriaceae > Collinsella. Next base: position 12,860 of record CAUCXP010000013.1, read on the forward strand.
CTCAACCTTAACAAGGTCGACCAGGGCACCGAGAAGGGCCTTAAGGGCGCTGTCTTCACCATTCAGTCCGCTGATGCGAACACTCAAGACCAGTATATCGCCTCGAAGGACGACCCCACCGCGGGCGTCGTCGCGGGCCAGCTCGTGACCGTTGCCGGCACCACCAGCCTTCCCGGTTACGTGAAGTTCACGTCTGGCGATAATGGCCAGATTGCCGTGAAAGGTCTCGATGAAGGCTCCTACAAGGTGACCGAGGTCCAGGCTCCCAATGAGAAGTACACCAAGGCCAACCCCTTCACTTTCACCATCACCGCGACGTATGATGACGCGAGCATGAAGGTGACGGGCCTCACGGCGGCGGTTTCCAAGGCCGACGAGGGCCGCACCGACATCGCCTTCGGTAAGCTCGACGGCAATGACGGAGACAATAAGCTGACCGGTACGGATGGCACCGGCACCAACGCCGCCACCGGTGAGATCACCATCAACGTCGGCAACACCAAGTCCGTCGGCCTCCCGCTGACCGGCCTCAACGGCGTGACCTTCACTTGGATCGCTGGTGGCGCGGTGCTGTGCATCGGCGTGGCGCATCTCATCCGCAGCCGTAAGCAGGCTGAGGAGTCCGAGCAGGAGTAACGCTCGCTCACCCATCCCTTTGGCAGGTGGGATGTGATGGCCATGAGACTTGCGGACACTTTTCTCGTCCATCGACGTTCTTGCTTTGCCATCCTCTTTTCGGGGCAGACTCCGCACTGGAGTCTGCCCCGTTCTTTTTGGACAACGCAGCCAGCCTCCACCGTCCGATGCGGGCACGTTCGTCATCGCGTTTCTTGACTCGTATGAGGTTCGGTTTAAGGTCCGTGGGCGCACGCGCGGTGCGGACGGTAGAAGACATTTGCGCCGCGCGTGCAAATTAAAATGCCCGGGGTTAGAGGCCCGGGCATTTAACAACGTCGGAAACTGGTCGCCCGCGCTCCTAAGTACTTACGCGGGGTGCGTCGTTTCCTGTAGCAATTGTATCCCGAATCGCCCAGCCGATCCGGGATATTCTGAAAACGCAAACACGTCGGGCAAACCCGGACAATGCGGCCAGGCTCCGCTGGATGAGGAATTGTGTTTATAACTATCGAACAAATGTTTGCAATTATTGCGTTTACCAGCTGCGGGTGCATGCACTCGCAGTAAAATGGCTTTGCGACGCATTCCGTGCGCGGGCGGCCGACGACTCGATCGGAGGTCACCATATGCTGAAATTCCTTAACGCGCTCGCCGCCCTCGCGGCGGTGGGCTCGTTCGTCATCGCGTTTCTTGACTCGTATGAGGTTCGGTTTAAGGTCCGTGGGCGCACGCGCGGTGCGGACGGTAGAAGGCAGTTGCGCCGCAAGCGCAAATAAGAATGCCCGGGGGTCGGATCCCGGGCATTTAACAAAAGCTGAAAACTAGGCCACCCGCGCTCCCAAACATTTACGCGGGATGCGTCATTTTCTATTGACATTGTATCCCGAATCGCCCAGCCGATCTGGGACATTTTGAAAACTCAAATATGGGCTTAGGCGCGAACGGAATCTCGTTAATTCCGAAAATTATGTATAATTCCAATATAAACTGGAATCGAACGAAAATAATGGAAATGAACGAAGCGCTAATCTACTTACAAGAAGCACTAGGCCTCTCCGCCAAGGCCAGAACTTGGCCTGGATCCGCACGTTTGCCGCTGCATCTGCGGGCGATTGGGGTCCGCGCTGTTGACGCAAACGGTTTTTCGTTTTTGCTTGCAAGCTTGCCTACTGGCGTCGGGCTTCCCGAGGCTAAGAGAGTCTATAGTCAGCTAGCCTTGCGCGCGGAGACTCCTGTTGTCGTTTCGTTTCCTGATGCCGATGCACGTCAGCGCAAAGCATTGGTCGCACAAGGGATTCCCTTTGTCTGCCCCGGTAGACAGGCTTTTCTTCCATTTATGGGCACAGCTTGCACGGAGAGGGGCGGTGCCCGGTTTCGCAATCACGCGACCAAGATGTCACCCAACGCACAGGCTGCCGCAATCTGGGGAGCAGCCCAGGAGCCATATCGTCCCTATGACCTTTGTCGTGCGCTTGGGATTTCGGCAAGCCGCGCGAGTGAGGCCATAACCGAGCTTGTTGACAGGGGGCTCGCGAGGCGCGAGCGTCGCGAGCGACGTGTCGTCGTGTTCCCTGTTGCCGTTGATCTTCTGCTTAGCGAGCACATGGCAGAGCTCTCCTCGCCTGTCTCGAAGGTCTTTTTTGCAAGGAAGACGCCGCAGATCGACTATCTTGTTGACGCCGGGGAGACGGCGCTCGCTGCGCGTTCGATGCTCGCTGCGCCGGGCATGGAACAAAAGGCCGTCTTAAGAAGTACATGGCGTCAACTGAGCGACCTCGAAGTCGCAGACGGGGAGTTGCCGGATAACGAGACGGCGATGATCCAAGTGTGGCGCTATGCACCCGTGTTTGCCGACTCCTCCCGTGTCGACAACATTTCGCTTGCGCTATCTTTGGCGGCAATCGACGATGAGCGAATTCAGCTCGAAGTCGATCGCATGTTTGGAAAGGAATATCCATGGCAAGAAGCGCTGTAGAAGGTCTCCAAGAATTTCAGCAGCATATGCAAGAAGCTGAAGGATCGTATGCCCTTATCGGCGGCACGGCATGCGACATTTTGCTCGCGGAGGCGGGACTTCCGTTTAGGGCGACTCACGATTTTGATGTGGTAATTGTCGCCGATGACCGGTTGCCTCAGACGGCAGAAGCTATATGGACTTTGGTGCGTGATGGCGGTTACCGCTGCGGCTGGGGCGAAGGCAAAGGCTCATGTTTTTATCGGTTTACAGAGCCTAAGAGGCCGGGTTACCCCCATATGATCGAACTCTTCGCGAAGTGCCC
>CAUCXP010000014.1 GCA_958446785.1 uncultured Collinsella sp.
CGTTTTTTGCACGCCGATTGGTAAACATGGCCTTGGCCTGCGCATCGATGGTGATCTCCTCATTGGAGTCGATGGGGTAAACGCCCATGGACGGCCAGAAACCTACGCCGTCATCATGCCTGGCTACTGCCTCGCGAATGCGGTTATAGATTTGATGGACGATGATGTGCTTAAAGGGGAGGAGTACGCAAAAGTCATCTTGGCCCCAGTACCCTGCGACGCCCATACCGGCATTCTCGATGTCCTTGAGGACTGTACCTACGTCGGCGAGCACGCGGTCGCCCTCGGCCTGTCCGTGCCATTCATTAAACAGGCGCATGTGGCCCATGTCGACCGTGGCGATGCACCAGGTGCCGTTGCGCCTTGCCTCGAGAAATGCGTTGGCGCGCCGCATAAACTCGCTGGGTCGACAGAGGCCCGTGAGCGAGTCGATACGTTCGGCTATGGCGCTTTTGCGCTCCGCCTCGGGTATGGGGAGGCTGTCGTTGGGAACAAGCCCGCCGGCCGTGCGAAGGCGACGGTCGAGTTCGCCTAAAACGGCGGTCGCTTGATGGGTTAAGTGCTCGTAAAAGGCCGGGACGACAAGGCAGACGGGAGTAATGGTGTCGCCTGCGATTCGAACAGGAGCGAAAACGGCCTCTTTAAGGTGGCAGGTCAGTTGCTCGAATGCCTCGTGGTCTAGGTCGTTGCTGAGCACGACGAACTGGACGCTTCGTGAACGGTAGACCCGGCTCCTGCCGCGGGTGATCGACAGCATGCGGCCTGCGTATTCGGCAAGCAGGTTGTCGACAGCCTCGGCCCCGTAGAGCTCGTTGAGCTTTGTCGTGCCACGAACACGCACCGCTATAAGCCCTGTCTCGCAACGATCGCGGCGGCAGGCGTCGATGGCGTTGGCCAGCATGCGCTGCGTTCCGAGGCCTGTGGCGGCGTCGACGGTTTCGGCAAGTGAGTGGTTGACGAGCTCGCCGACATAGAGCGAGGGGACATTTCCGTCGCCGTCGATACGAAACCCGCGAGCACGGCAAAGGACGTAGTCGCCGACGGCGTTGCGCACACGATACTGCATGACGCGACGGTGCTTGGTGCCGTTGTAGACTTGGTCGATGTCGTTGATGCAGGCCTCAAGGTCGTCGGGATGGACGCGCGTTTTCCAGTAATCGCGACAGTTGTCTATGTGCTCCGAGGGAAGGCCAAGATCGCGCAAGGCACCTTGTGACCAAAGGGTGCGATGTTTGTCCAAGTTCTCGATAAAGAAATAACGGCCCTCGTTGAGCATCGAAAAGGCGTCAAAAATACGATCGCTTATTTCGAAGTCGTCGGCGTGGACTTGCGTGATATTGCGTCGATCGAGGTGCATGGCATGACGTAGCTTGTAGTCGTACATGCGATGGTCGGCATCGAGCGTCATGCGATTGGAAGCTTCGCCCAGGGCGGGGTCGGCATGTGACACTCCGTAGCTAAACGAGTGGGGCATCTCGGAATCGTTGTTTTTGAGCAGAACCGTTCGGCAGTGTTTCAGACGTTCGGCGAGGTCGTCCTCGGTTGCAATCGTAGATAGGATGGCAAACTCGTCGCCGCCTATGCGAAACGCCGCTTCGCCCACCTTCATATACAGCTTAAGATAGAGACTTACCTGCAAGATATAGCGGTTGCCCTCGTCATGCCCAAAGACGTCGTTGCAGTGCTTGAGATTGTCGATATCGATGAACGCCATGGTAACGGGGGCGTCCTGCTCCCAGAGCTCCTCGAGGGAACGGGCAAAGCCGCCACGGTTGCCAAGCCCGGTAAGCTGGTCGGTAAAGGCAGTCCTGATCAGATCCTCCTGCCGCTCGAGAAGGTCACGGACGGTCTTTTCGAGCGTTTCGGTGTAATTGCTGACAGTATCCATGTTCTAAGCGGCTTTCTGAGGTCGGGGCGGATTGCGTCGGGCGAGCTCGTTGTGTACATGCATCGTTGCTCAGCGCTTTGCATGTATCCAGGCCCCCGCCTTGCCGCGTTGTTGAGTTAATTTGCCGGCTAATGTTCGCTGTTGATAACAGCTGAGTAGTGTAAACAATAATGCACAATTGTATATGGGTGCACATGCTGTGGGCGGCTATTATTCGACAAGCGGTAGCGCGACGATGCGATGTTCGATAAAAATGCGACTGGGACGATATATGTTGACGGGTATACTTGTCCCGTTTTAAAACGCAGAAACGGAGATGGTCGCATGGCACAGTCAAATATGACGCGCACGGTGGGGCTGGCGCTCGAGGGAGGCGGCTACCGCGGTATGTATACGGCGGGCGTGCTCGACGTTTGGATGGAGCATGGTTTGACCTGCGACCATATGGTGGGCGTCTCGGCGGGCGCGGCATTTGGCTACAACTTTAAATCGCGCCAGATCGGCCGCGCCATTCGCTATAACAAGGCCTATTGCGCCGACAAGCGCTATGCGAGCGTGACCAGCTGGCTGCGAACCGGCGATATGTTCAATGCCGACTTTGCCTATCACGAGGTGCCTATCGAGCGCGATCCCATCGACCTGGAAGCATATCGCGCCTGCCCCATGCGATTTACGTGCGTGTGTACCGATATCGAGACGGGCAAGGCCGTCTATCACGACCTGCCCTATGGCGATGAGCGCGATATCGAGTGGATTCGGGCGTCGTCGGCAATTCCCGTGGCGACGCGTCCTGTCGCCATTGAGGGCCGCAAGTACCTGGATGGCGGCGTGGCCGATTCCATTCCCAGCGCTTGGCTGTTTGCGCAGGGGTATGACCGCAATATCGTGGTACTCACGCAGCCGGCGGGCTTTGTGAAGCAGCCCAACAGCGTGATGCCCATGCTACGGCGCGTGTTCCGTCACTATCCGGAGTTTGTCGCAGCGCTTGAGCATCGGCATGAGGTCTACAATGCCACGCTCGATGACCTGGCACGTCGCGAGGCTGCCGGCGAGATCTTTGTGGTGCGGCCGAGCGAATCGGTGAAGGTGCCGTCGCTGTGTCGCGAGCCCGATGAACTTGAGCGCATCTACCAGATCGGCCGTCGCGATGCGGAGGCGACGCTGCCCGCACTGGAAGCGTATCTGGCGGAGTAAGGGTCGCATACGGAAAGCGCATCCCAGAATGGACGTCCAAACTGGGATGCGCTTTTCGCTATTGAAGATATGGGGCTGCGGAGCAGCTGCTCGGTATGGGCCTATGCCTGCTGCCAGGTATCGACGAGCTCCTTGGCTGCGGCGTAGGGGTCGTCGGCACTGCAGACGGCGCTCACCACAAAGAAGCCGTCGACGCCGGTAGTCTTGAGCTGCGGCAGGTCGGCCGTCTTGACGCCGCCGCCCACCACGATGGGCACGGGGCTTGCCGCATGGAGGGCAGCCAGGTCCTCAAAGCTCTTGGTGATGATGGAGCCATCTGCCGCGCGTCCGCAGTCGCGCTTGGTCTCGGTCTCGTGGAGCGGGCCCACGCCCAGGTAGTCGACCAGGCTCATGTCGGCGGTCTTGACGTACTCGAGCATCTCCTCGCAGCGGGCGGAAAGGCCCACGATGGCGTCGGGTCCCAGAAGCTTGCGGCAGACCTCGACGGGAATATCGCTCTGACCCACGTGCACGCCGTCGACAGCGATGCCCTGCTCGCGCGCGGCGAGCACGCAGTCCAGGCGGTCATCGATTAGCAAGGCGACCTGGCCGGTCTTGCCGGCCTGCGCGATAGCCTGCGCGGCGTCGCCCGTCAACGCGATGATCTCGCGGGCGCTTGCCACCTTGGAGCGCACTTGGATGCAGGTAAAGCCGGCGTCGAGTGCCTGGGCTACCACATCGCCTACAGGGCGTCCGAGGGTGTTTTCGGGGCCGAGTACCAGATAAGCCGAGATATCGAGGTTGTCGCGGATGCTCATCGTGCTTCCTCCTGCTTTTTGATCTGTGCTTCCATGCGCTCGAGTTTGCCGGTCATGGTGTCGGTAAATCCGGGTCGAATATCGGCTTTGAGCACGACTTCGGTACGGATGCCCTTACTCGCCAACACAAAGGTTGCGTCGCGCACGACCTGCATGACCTCGTCCCAGTCGCCCTCGATCTCGGTGAACATCGAGGTGGTGCGGTTGGGAAGGCCGCTCTCGCGAATGACGCGCACGACCTCGGCGACCTCGGCGGATAGCTCGTCGCCGGTGCCGCACGGGGCGATGGCTACGGCAACGAGCGTGTTCATACCGGCATTGGTTGCGGGCTCGGACATGGCTTATGCCTCCTCGAACTCGAGTTGGTTGTTGGCGATGTCCTGGGCGGTCGCGCGGTAGAGCTCGTCGATAAAGGCGACCTTAAAGCTTGCCGGGGCATCGGCAACGGCGGCGGCACGCGTGCCGGCAACGTTGTAGACGGCGGTGCCGCAGACGGCTGCCGTAAACGGGTCGGCGGCGCAGGCGTACACGGCCAGCACGCCGCCCTGCGAGCAGCCGCAGCCGGTGATCTTGGACATGAGCGGGCTGCCGCCGTGGGATTTGGCCACGGTCGTGCCGTCGGTGATCAGGTCGACTTCGCCCGAGACCACTACGGCGCCGCCGGTGTAGCGGGCGAGCGCCACGGCGGCATCGCGGGCGGCGTCTACCGTGTCGGTGGTATCGACGCCGCGCACGCGGCTCAGATCGGCAGCCTCACCCTCAAGACCCCACAGGCCGGCGAGCGCGATAATCTCGGAGGCGTTGCCGCGCACGATGGCGGGTTTGTACTGCTTGAGTTCGCCTACCAGCTGGGTGCGCAGGCTGCCGATGCCCAAGCCCACCGGATCGAGCACCCAGGGCTTGCCGGCGTCGTGGGCCGCCTTGGCCGCGCGGGGAATCGTCTGCTCGTAGATGGGGAAGAGCGTTCCCATGTTCAGATAGATGGCACCGCCGCCGGCAACGAGTGCCTCGCCCTCGTCGGGCAGATAGACCATGGCGGCCGAACCGCCCACGGCGAGCTGAGCGTTGGCGACAAAATCAATCGTCACCGTGTTGGTGATGGAGCCGGCCATGGGATTGGTGGCACGAATCTCCTCCACGGCCTTGACCACGTTTTGCTTAAGCTGTTCCGAATCGATCACTGCACATGCCTCCTTGGCATAGAAAAGGGGCGCTGTGCATAGACAGCGCCCCTGTAAAGGCGGCATGCTCCCTACGCCAGCATTAACTGACAGGTTCAAAGGATTGGGCCCCATGCCCTCTCAGCCTTGTGGTTTGCACCGCCGGCACTCCCGCATCGAATCTGTTGACCCTATACTAGCGCACCTGCCAAAAAGGGACAGGTTTATTTTGGCAGGTAACAACTGGGGCTTTGCGTTTTCCCAGATAAAACCTGCCAAAATAAACCTGTCCCTTATTGGCAGGTCGTTACAATGGATGGGATTAAGAATGACCGAGGGGACCTCATGATCAAACTTGTGCTGACCGATATGGACGATACGCTGATTCCAGCCGGGCATGACGGCGCCAGCGACTACGCCATCGAGGGCATTCATGCCATGCAGGCGGCGGGTCTGCACTTTGGCCCGGTTTCGGGTCGCCAGCCGTCCGCGATGGGCTGGATGTTCAAAAATCGTTCCGAGTGCTTTTCGACCGGCGCGTTCTGCAACGGCCAGGTCATGTTTGTCGACGGTCAGGCGGTCGCTTCGCGCGCGACCGACAACGATGCCCTGATGCGTCTGGCAGACTACCTGGAGCAAGAGACCGACGATACGTACTTGAAGGTCTACAGCCTGGGTGATGACTTTTGGAATAACGATGCCTATTGCGTGACGAGCGATCCCGAGCGTGTGCGTCGCGCTATGGAGTCGGGCGGCAATGCGTGGCTCAAAGGCGAAGAGGCTCCGTGCCGTCCTGTTGTCGATGATGCGCCGGTGTTCAAGGCGAATATCTGGAGTGCCCGTTCACGTGAGGAGCTCGCGGAGCTGCGCGAGCGCGTTGCCGCTGAGGTGCCGGAACTCTCGCTCGTGTTTCCCAACAACCGTGTGCGCCTGTTTGACATCCTTCCGGCCGGTTGGGACAAGGGCTGCGCTGCGCTGGAGCTGGCGCGCGCTTTGGGTCTGACGCCCGATGAGGTGGCCGTATTTGGCGATTCCGATAACGATTTGCCCATGATCGATGCCGTTCCCAACTCCGTTGCAGTCGCCAATGCCAACGAGGCCGTCACGGCTGCCGCGCGCTGGCATATCGGCGCTGCGGCAGACGATGCGGTCGCCGGGGCTCTGCATCAGATTGCCGTCTGTGCCGCGACGGGGGAGATGCCGCCGTTTATGCGTCAGATGGATGCGACGGGTTTCGACGTCACGAACGTCTAGGGAGAAAGCTATGAAGCTTCAGCAGCTCAGGTATGTCGTCAAAGTTGCCGAATGCGGCAGCATCACCGAGGCCTCGCGCCGGCTCTTTGTGTCGCAGCCTTCGATTACCGCATCGATCCGCGATCTCGAAAACGAGATGGGTGTGCACATCTTTGAGCGCACCAACAAGGGCGTCATTGTGTCCGAGGAAGGCGAGACCTTTTTGGGCTACGCGCGCCAGGTGCTCGACCAGGCTGACCTGCTCGAGGGCAAGTACAAGGGCGCATCCGAGCAGGTGCCGCACTTTAGTGTGAGCTGCCAACATTATTCCTTTGCCGTTAACGCGTTTGTCGACGTGATCCGCGAGTTCGATGCCGCGCGCTACGACTTTACCCTGCGCGAGGAGCAGACCCACGAGATTATCGAGGACGTCGCGCATATGAAAAGCGAACTCGGCATCCTATACCTGTCCGAGCACAACCGCGAGGTCATCGAGCGCATGCTGGCGGCCAACGAGCTCGTGTTCGAAGGGCTCTTCTGCGCCACGCCGCATGTCTTCGTGTGCGCCGACCATCCGCTGGCGGGCCGCTCCAGCGTGACGCTCGAGGACTTGGAAGACTACCCGTTCCTGTCCTATGAGCAGGGCAGCTATAACTCGTTTTACTATTCCGAGGAACTGACCTCGACGTTTGAGCGCCGCAAGAACATCCGCGTGCGCGATCGTGCGACGCTGTTCAACCTGGTCATGGGCCTCAACGGCTACACAGTATGCTCAGGCGTGATCAGTCACGAGCTCAACGGCCCCGGCATCATCTCGATTCCGCTCGATGTGGACGAGTACATGGAGATCGGCATCATCACGCGCAAGAACACGACACTCACGCGCTACGGCCAAGCCTATATCGACGCGATCCGCCAGCATATCTAGACTTCTGCGTCTTGCACGGGTCAAATCTCTTTATGGCAGTTCCAACTGATATAGGAAATATCTATATCAAACTGTTATAAACGAATATTTTACGATGGCCATATGAACGCTCATACTCTGTCCCAGTAAAGCAACCAATGCAAAGGGAGATATCTATGAGCACTTCGATTCAACCGAACGCGCCGTTTCGCGCCGATATCGTCGGCAGCTTTCTTCGTCCGCAGGCTGTTAAGGATGCGCGTGCCGCCTATGCCGTGGGTAAACTCGATGCCGCCGGCCTTAAGGCGGTCGAGGACGATGCCATTCGCGATTTGGTGGCAAAGCAGAAGGCCGCCGGCCTGCAGGTGATTACCGACGGCGAGTTCCGCCGCAGCTACTGGCATCTCGATTTTATGTGGGGACTCAACGGTATTGAGCGTCGTGCCTCGCGTACGGGCTATATGTTCCACGACGAGGAGACCACGGCCGATACCGCCGTGGTGACCGGTCCCATCAGCGGCGAGAATCATCCGTTTGTCGAGCACTTTAAGTTTGTCAAGGCACTTGAGGGCGAGGGCCACGTTGCACGCCAGACCATCCCGGCGCCTATCCAGACGTTCTCTGAGGTCACGCTCGATCGCTGCGACGGCCAGCAGGAGAGCCTGCGCGCTGTCTATAAGACCGATGAGGAACTTGCCGACGCCATTGCAGCCGCTTATCGTACGGTGATCGCCGACCTGTACGCAGCAGGCTGCCGCAACATCCAGTTTGATGACTGCACCTGGGGCATCTACTGCGATACCGACTTTGTCGCCAAAACCGGCATGAGCCCGGTCGACCTGCAAAAGGTGAGCGAGCTGGGCGTGGCGCTCAACAACGCCGCCATCGAGGGCAAGCCCGACGACCTGGTCATTAACACGCACGTGTGCCGTGGTAACTACCACTCTACCTATGCCTTCGAGGGCGGCTATGACCCCATCGCGCCGTACCTGTTCGCACACGAGAACGTCGACGCATTTTACCTGGAGTTCGATACGCCGCGTGCCGGTGGCTTTGAGCCGCTCAAGTACGTTGCCCCCGGCAAGAAGATCGTGTTGGGCCTGGTGACCACCAAGGCCGCTGAGCTTGAGGACGAGGATGCCATCGTCGAGCGTATTCACGAGGCTGCAAAGTTTGTTCCGCTCGAGAACCTGTATTTGTCTCCGCAGTGTGGCTTTGCCAGCTGCGAGATTGGCAACAAGCTGACCGAGGACGAGCAGTGGGCCAAGGTTGCTCTGGTCAAGCGCATTGCAGAGCGTGTCTGGAAATAACGATGCTGTTCGCAGGTGGCGGCGCGTGCGAGACATAGCGTATCGCGTACAATGGTTCGGATCGTATCGTTCGGGCAGGTCATCCGATATGCCTGATCGCCCTTCCATTCGAAAGGACATCCATGTCCCAATCCTCGACGCCCGCCGTCACCGATGCCATCTACGATGCATCGTCGCTCGGCCGCCCGCGCATGTTTCTGCTCGGCCTACAGCACCTGTTTGCCATGTTTGGTGCCACGGTGCTGGTGCCCGTGCTCACCGGCCTCTCGGTATCGGCAACGCTTTTGTTTGCCGGCTTGGGCACGCTGCTGTTTCACTTCCTGTCGCGCGGTAAGGTGCCGGCCTTCCTGGGCTCGTCGTTTGCCTTTATTGCGGGCTATGCCGCCATCGCGCCCAACGGCGAGACCGAGCTTTTGCCCTACGCCTGCCTGGGCGTAGCCTGCGCCGGCCTGCTCTATCCGGTGCTGGCGGCCCTGTTCCGCGCGTTCGGTGCTAAGCGCGTCATGCGCTTCTTCCCGCCGGTGGTGACTGGCCCTATCGTCATTTCCATCGGCTTGATCCTGGCGAGCTCTGCCATCGCTAACTGCCAGACCAACTGGCTCGTCGCCGTTGTTGCCGTGGCGGTGATCGTCATTTGCAACATTTGGGGTCGCGGCATGGTCAAGATCGTGCCGATTTTGCTGGGTGTTGTGGTGAGCTATGCCGTCGCGGCTGCGTTGGGTGAGGTCGATTTTTCGGGCGTTGCCGCCGCTCCGTGGGTCGGTCTGCCCATCGTGTGGGACAACACCGTGTTTGCGCTCTTTGGCCCGCAGTTCGATAGCGGTCTTGCCACGACGGCCATCATCACCATTATGCCGCTGGCCTTTGCGACTATGATCGAGCATATCGGCGATATCTCCGCCATCGGCTCCACTTGCGAGCGTAACTACATCGCCGACCCCGGCCTGCACCGCACGCTGCTCGGTGATGGTCTTGCCACGATTCTGGCTTCGCTCTTTGGCGCTCCGGCCAACACCACGTATGGCGAGAACACCGGCGTGCTCGCCCTGACGCGCGTGTTCGACCCGCGTGTGATTCGCATTGCCGCGTGCTGCGCCATCGTGCTTTCGTTCTGCCCCAAGTTTGCGGCTGTCATTGCGGCCATGCCGGCGTGTGTAATCGGCGGCGTGTCGCTCGTGCTCTATGGCATGATCAGTGCCGTGGGCGTTCGCAACCTTATCGAAAACCAAGTCGATTTCCAGAACAACCGCAATGTGCTGGTGGCCGCTCTGGTACTCGTGCTTTCGCTCGGCATTGCCTATAGCACTGCCGGTGCCATCGTGCTGGAGCTGGGCGGCGTGACGATTTCGCTTTCCGGTCTTGCCGTGGGTTCGCTGGTGGGCATCGTGCTCAACGCCATTCTGCCGGGTAACGACTTTGAGTTTGATGTCTCTGAGCTCGAGGAGGCTGCTGAGTAGCAGCTGCGTTCAGATAAAACAAGATATGGTGCCCATGCGTATATGCGCGTGGGCACCATTTTTAATGCGTCAGTATCCAGCGTATGCCACGCGCCATTCGTAGATCGGTTTGGGCAAAGTGATTGCCGGGGTTGAGTTCCAGTGTTGTTGGAATGCTGCGCTCGACGAGCAACGCTTCCATCGCGCGTGTGTCTTCAAGGACGTGTCGCATCATGCGGTTGGGCGTCTTGGTTTCCTTTTTACCGAGCGACAGATAGACAGCCTGCGGGCTGCCGGCAAATGGCGCCGTGCTGGCGCGATCGACAAAGTCGGGAAACCATAGCGACCCCGATGCGCTCGCGGCGCGGTCAAAGGCGTCGGTTTGCCAGAGGGACCAGAGTGCGAAGAGGCCCGCGAGCGAGTAACCGGCAATGCCGCGCCAGGTGGGCGGCTGAGGAAGCGATGACTCGACCTGGGGGATTATCTGATTCAGCAGCTCATCAAGAAAATCGGCAGCTTGGCCGCCGAAAGGCTCGGCATCGCGTACGGTCCCGTCGCATGCCCAGGGGCTCAGCTCGCGATTCCAATCGAGCCCGCCAATGGTGACGAGGGCGAATGGCGGACAGTCGAGCTCTCGGCAACACTCATAAACCTCGCTGCCGTCGCCCATGACCACGGGAAGATAGATGACTGGTGCGCTTTCGGCATGCTGTGCATGAACGGTTATCTGCTTTTGATGCGCTTCCATGACGGGCTTCTCTCGGCGTTGTGATATCGACGGCCCCCATTGTCGCACGCCGGCTCATGCAGGTTGGGCTAGACCAAAGACAATCTCGTGCATCCCCTGCGGACGCATATGGAAAACGCCACCGCCGGAGGGGGGCTCGGCGGTGGCGTTGTTAAACGGTGCTGGGGCTCGGGGCCTTCGCGGGAGCTGCCATGTGCGCAGAGGCGTCTAAGAGCGCTTACGGCTCGCCATGGTGCCTGCGGCGATAGCGGCTGTTCCCGCAAGGACGGTTGCCACGATGGCCGCACCCGAGGTGTCGCCGGTTGCCGCGAGCACGCCGGTAGTCTTGGCTTTCGTGGTTGAAGCCGCAACGGCCTTGGTCGGCTTTGAGCCCTCAGGCTTGGGGTTCTGCTTGGTCTCGTCGGGCTTGGGGTCTTCCGGCTTGGCTACCTCGGGAGGTGCGATGGTCGTGCTTTTGGCGACTGCTTTGATATAGAGGGAGTCGACCGTGGCGTCGCCCGTGCCGATGGCTTGGCCTGCTTCGCAGATGCCGTCACGGAGCTTGCGATAGTCAATGACCTTGCCGCCTTCGGGCGTCTGGATGGCGGCGTTCTCAATCTTGATGGTGCCGATTGTCTTGCCGTCAGCGCTCATGGCACGGGCAAAGATTGCCGCTGTATCTCCTTCGACCGTTACCTTGCTGCGGATGATCGAGATGACTGCTGGTGTGACGCCCTCGCTGGTCTGGGCGATGATGCCGATGTTCTCGCCTTGGGGTTCGCGCCTCGTCTCGCCATCTTGGTTTTCGCTGTAGGGGATGGGGCCGTCGCCGTTCTCGACATAGCGGGCTATGGCCTTGACAACGGAGTCGCTGATGTAGATGTGGCCACCCTTCTCGTTGGGTCGATCGTTTCTGGTGGAGAATGCAGCCGAAACCTCGCCTTCCGCAAGCGCGTCCACGGTGGAGCCGTTCTTGACGACGATATCGTCTTGGTAGGTGAAGAGGGCAATGGCGCCACCGTATCTGCCTTTACTTGCACGGACTGTCACGTTTGCATGATCGAGCGTGATGCCCTTGTGGGCATAGACGCCATATTCAACACCGTTTACGTTGAGGGAGGCGTTTGTGGCTGCGAGGCTGCCCTTGGCCTCGACGGCAGCGTCTTTCTCGGAGCTTGCCTCGACCGTCCCGCCACCCTTGATGGTGAGGTTCTTGTCGGTTCCAATACCCTTGTCCTCGGTAGCCCTGGCGGTGACGGCTCCGCTGTCGTCAATCGTGATATTGCCGTTTGCCCTGATGCCATCCGATGCACCCGTGGCGTTGACGTTGCCCGAACCTTTGATAGCGAGATCACCCCCGGCATTGATGGCATCAAACCCAGTGCTCGTGGCGTTGACGGATCCGGCTCCGTCGATGTTGATATTACCCGTGGAGAGGATAGCGTCCTCAGTAGATGTCACGCTGAGCGTGCCGCCCTCGTCGCCTTGGATATTGAGCTCGGCATTCTCGTTAGTGCCATGAGAAACGTTGATGCTTTCGATCCATTCGGCAGTGACGATGTTGGTTCCCGAGTAATTCACGTTGAGCTTGCCTGCGGCCTGGATCTCGCCGCCGTTATAGTTGTTGAGCTTCAAGTCGTCGGCGCCGTCCCACGACCAGGTACCGGCCTCGTCGCTCGCCGCGGTGTTGTACTTGTTGCCGCCGACCTTGACCCATTCCGCTGCGAGCGAGACGCTCGGCATGAGCAGCGAGCTCACCGTGAGCGCGCACACGGCGCCCGCGACGATGCGGCGCGTCACGCGGCGCCAGCTGCCGTGCGCGAGTCCTATGCGACGGCGAACGTCGGGTTCGGCAACATGGGTTCCGGCGGTAGTGTCATTGCGTTTGGGGGTCGTGAACAAGGCTGCCATGGTTGCTCCCGTTCTCATAGGGCCTATACGACTAGATTCAGCGTATCTGCTGGATGTTGCCGGCGGTAGTGCCGTATGGAGGGCAAAATGGCCAAAATGGGGGAGAAATAGGCCGCACGCCGGCGCAGAGACCGGCGCTAAAAGAAAAGCGCGGGGCCGCATGGCGACTCCGCGCTTTATTGTTCAGCTTTTGCAGCCTTGCCCTTGCGCTACGAAGAAGTAGACGAGGAAGGCAAGGGCCGCGATCCACCCGTCCCGTGCGAAAAAGTGTTTACGAGCGTTTGCGACTCACCACGGCGCCTGCGGCGATGGCGGCTGTTCCCGCAAAGGCGGCTGCCACGATGGCTGCGCTCGAGGCGTCGCCGGTTGCCGCGAGCTTGCCGATGGTCTTGGCTCCCGTGGCTGCAACTGCAACGGTCTTGGTTGTCTTCGTGCCCTCGGACTTGGAACCCTCGGGCTTGGTCTCGCTTGGCTTCTCCTCGGGTTTGATCTCCTCGGGAGGCGCGATGACCGTGCTCTTGGCGACAGCTTCGTTATAGGGGGAGTCGATCGTGGTGTCGCCCGTGCCGATGGTTTGACCTGCCTCGTAGGAGATGCTGGGGCCGTACTCTTCTTCGTAGCGATAGTTAATGATCTTGCCGCCTGCGGGCGTCTGGATGGGAGCGCCTTCGATCTCGATGGTGCCGATCGCCTTGCCATCCTCGCTTATGGCAAGAGCGAAGATTGCCGCCGTGTCTCCCTCGGCCGTGAGCTTGCTGCGGACGATCGAGATACTCGCGGGCGCGATGCCCTCGTAGGTCTGGGCGAAGATACCGATGTTCAGACCCCTAGGCTCAGGGATGACCCCGCCGCTTTGGTCGTTGCTGTAGTGATCGGGGCCGTCGCTACCGGACTCGACATAGCGGGCTATAGCCTTGACAACGGAGTCGCTGATGTAGATGTGTCCGCCAGCGACGTTTGGCTGGTGGTTTCTGGTAGAGATTGCAACCGAGAATTTACCTTCCGCGAACGCGTCCACGATGGAACCATTCTTGATGACGATGTCGTCTCCGTCAGTGATGAGGGCGATGGCCTGACCGCCGCTCGCGCTGGTACGGACCGTCACGGTCGCGTGATCGAGCGTAACGCCCTTGTAGGCATAGACACCATATTCAACACCGCTTGCGTCAAGGGAAGCGTTCGTGACCGCGAGACTGCCCTCAGTGTCGACGGCAAGATCTCCTTCGGAGTTTGCCTTAACCTGGCTGCCGCCCGAGATGTTGATGTTGCCGTCAGCCCAAATCCCCGCTTCTTCTATCGAGCTTGCTTCTACCTTGCCACCGCCTTTGATGATGAGGTCACTGCCCGCGGCGACGCCGTAACCTTCGCCTCCTTTAGCGATCACTGTGCCAGAGGAATCGATGGTGGTCTTGCCCTTGGATTGGATGCCTTCGGTACCGCCCGCTGCATTCACGGTGCCCGAGCCCGTGATAGAAAGATTGCCCTTTGCCTCAATTCCGTCGGCATTAGTGCTTGTGGTGTTCACAGTGCCTGCGCCAGAAATGGAGAGGTCGCCTGTGGATTTAATTGCATCGGCCTCGGCTGTCACATTGAGCTCATCCGTGCTATTCGAGCTCGTTATGTTCAACTCTGCTTTCTGGCTAGTGCCATCCTGCGCCTTGATGGCCGCTCCGGTGTAATCGGGCTCAGTTTTCACGGTGTTCCTGCCCTCGTAGGCAATGTTGAGCTTGCCTGCGGCCTGGATCGCACCGCCGTCATAGCCGTTGAGCTTCATATCGTCGGCGCCGTCCCAGCTCCAGGTGCCGGCGGCGTCTCCCGTGGGTCCCGCGGCCGCTTCGTGGCGGACGCCGCCGACGTCAACCCATTCGGCCGCGAGCGAGACGCTCGGCATGAGCAGCGAGCTTACTGTGAGCGCACATACGGCGCCTACAACGATGCGGCGGGTCACGCGGCGCCAACTGCC